>JAQVQT010000007.1:21203-25091 GCA_028701435.1 Smithellaceae bacterium
GTTTCTTGCTGGAGGATGACATGGAAGAAAAACGACACACCAGTTTGCATTACGATAAAGAGTTGCAGGCGATCAAGGACGGCCTGATTTTTCTGGGTGCGCTGACGGAAAAAGCGATTCAGCAGGCGATGACGGCTCTTGCCCAAAGAGATTCGGACATTGCGCGACAAGTCATCAGGGAGGATGATGAAATTGACCGCCTGGACACGGAGCTGGAGGAGCGCTGCATCAAAATCCTGGCGCTTCGGCAGCCCGCGGCGATTGATTTACGGTTTATCACAACGGCGATCAAGATTACCGGCCACCTGGAAAGAATCGGTGATATGGCCGTCAATATTGCCGAGAAGGCTCTGCAATTAAACGACGAACCACAGCTCAAGCCCTATATTGATTTGCCCCGCATGACCGATATGGTCGGCGCGATGATCAGGGATTCTCTGGACAGCTTCATCCGCGGCGATCTTGCCCTGGCTGAAAACGTCCGGCAGACGGAACAGGTGATTGATGATCTCAACGAGCAGATCTTCCGGGAACTGTTGACCTTCATGATGGAGGATTCCAAATCGATTCACCGATCTTTGATCATCATGCAGATTTCGAAAAACATGGAGCGTATCGCCGACCATGCCAAAGGCATTGCGGATATGGTGACCTACATGGTGACCGGTGAATGTGTCCGTCATCAAACCTGTCCTTTGAAAGAATAAGGAGCCGGTGTGAAGCGCAGTCTTTTCCTGAAAATATTCTTTTCCTATCTGGCCATCATCTTTTGCTCGTTTCTCGTGTTGAATATCTTTATCAAGGACGAGATTCGAAAAGTGATGACAGGCAAAATTGAGTCGGAGCTGCTGACCGATGCGGAATTGATTGATTTGGGCTCCGCCCGGGCCATGTCGGATCAGTTGCGGCAAATTTCGAAAATTTCCGGTGCCCGCGTGACGCTGGTCGATGCGCAAGGCAGGGTCTTTGCCGATTCGGAAAAGGACATCGCCCAACTGGAAAATCACTTCAACCGCCCGGAAATACAGGAGGCAAGGCTAAAAGGCAAGGGCCAGTCCACCCGGTTCAGTCAGTCGCTGGGGGTGGAGATGCTTTATGTCGCCATCCCCATCAAAAACCGGGGGCAGGTGGCCGGCTATGTGAGGCTGGCTCGTCCTCTTCACGATGTGCAGAACATGATCGATAAGGTTTACCAATCCATTTTCCTGACGATCATTATCGTGTCGACCCTCTCCCTGATCTTTGCGCTTTTCATTTCTTACAAACTGGCCCAGCCGATTCGAATGATGGAACAATTTACCGAGCGGCTTCGTCAGAGAGAACCGCAAGGCAGCATCCTCCTTACGACGTCCGACGAAACGAAAACGCTGGCCGACAACATCAACTATCTGGTGGAGGAACTGCAAAGCAAAATCCGTCTGGCCAATGAGGAAAAAAGCAAGCTCATGACCGCTTTGACCAGCATCAACGAGGGCGTTCTGATTTTAAATACCGACGGCAAAATTGAATTTGTCAGTCCGTCTCTGGCCAATATTGTGGCCGAACAGTTCGGCGATGTCGGCGGCATGACGTTAATGGAAGCCTTTCGCAATGTGGAGTTGCAGAGAATGTATCAGCGGTTCAAGCAGTTTCCGGACATGGTGGCAGGCGAGATCACGCTGGGAAGTCTGGATCCGGTGATCATGAGCGTCAGCATTTCCGAAGTTCATGGATATCCCGGCGAAGAAAAAGACATGATCGTTTTCCATGATGTGACGCGCCTCAAAAAGCTGGAAAGGATTCGCACGGATTTTGTCGCCAACGTCACGCATGAAATCCGCACGCCGCTCACGGCCATTATCGGCTATTTGGAAACGCTCCAAACCGGCGCTCTGGAGAATACCGAAGACGCCAGACGGTTTATCGACATCATCCTCAAACAGGCGCAAAGGCTCAACCGGCTGGTGGAAGATCTGATGACCATTTCCAAGATTGAACTGGGCGAAATCCATTTCCGTTTTGAAGATGTGTTGCTTCCGGATGTGATCGCCAGCGTGCTGCCGCTGGTGGAAGCCAAAGCGCAGGCGAAGAAAATCCGCATTGAAAATTTGTTGCCGGAAAAGACGCAACCGGTTTCGGCGGATCGCGACCGCCTCAGTCAGGTTTTTGTCAATGTTCTGGATAACGCCATAAAATTTACGCCCGAGGGCGGCCGGGTAATGCTTGGCGCCGAAGAGAAAGAGGGCTATGTTGTTGTAACGATTGAGGATACTGGCGCAGGCATTCCCCGGGAAGAAATACAGCGCCTGGGCGAACGCTTTTACCGCGTGGACAAGACGCGCTCGCGTGAGCTGGGCGGCACGGGTCTGGGGCTTTCGATTGTCAAACACCTGATGCTGGCGCATGGCGGCAAAATGGAAATCGAAAGCCAGTTGGGACGGGGTACAACCGTGTCCCTGTGTTTTCCGTTGAACGGACCCGCGTAGGGCATAACCTGATTTTGACGGGAATCAAGCGTTGGCTGAGCTCTCCATTGAATGGAAGAACATGGAAAAATCATTGAACCTCAAATGAATGGATATGAAGATTTTTGCCATCAGCGACATTCACGGGGCTACCCGGTCTATTGAAAAGGCTGCCCACCTCATCCGCGAGGCAGACGCGGTGATCATTTCCGGAGACATCACGCACACCAAAACGCGGACCGAGGCGAAGGATGTTCTTGCCTGTCTGGAGCAATATTCAAAACGGATCCTCGCCGTTCATGGCAACTGGGACAGGGAGGAAGTCAAAGACTTTCTCGAAGAAAAGGGTTTTTCTTTGCACGGCAGGGGCCGGATTCTGGATGGGACGGGATTCTTCGGCGTTGGCGGGTCGTCGCCGACGCCGATTCCTACCGCCACGGTATATTCGGAAGAAGAAATTGCCCGGATTTTAAGGACAGGATATGAGCAGGCCCGGCAGGCTTCCCGGCTTGTTATGATTTCCCATGCTCCTCCGCGTTCCGTCCGGGACCGGTCTTTCATCGGATTGCGCGGGGGGAGCCACAGCGTGAAAGCATTTCTCGCAACCCATCCGATCGACCTCTGCCTCTGCGGCCACATTCACGAGGCGCATGGCTTTGAACATTTTCAAAACACGTTGGTCGTCAACACCGGAAGCTTCAAGAAGGGACGGTATGCGATCATCGAAATCGGCTCGATCATAGCAGCCACTCCCGGAAGATTGGGGTAGAGAAATATGGGCCCGATCTTAACCGGATTTCATCTTCCGAAGAGATCCCGGATGAGGTTTTTGCCATCCGCGTTTTTGTCCTCTTGGCCCGCGGCGGACGGCTTTCGGTCTTTCAACAGAATATTGCGCAGCTCTTCGCCGGCCCTTTTCTGCAGGCCTTCCGAAACTTTTTTGCCGACGGCTTTCGTGTCGATGCCGCAGGACGGCTTGGAGAGGGTGCCTTCAACTTTCAGCGGCACGCTGGTCCATCCCTTTTCGCCGGAAAGAAACTTGGCGACGGACGACTGGCTGACCACGCCGGGTGCGAGCCGGTCGGAAACCTTGACCAGAACGCCAAGGTCCAGCTTTTGGTCCATTCCGATCGTTCCCTTTTCATCGATCATCATGTCTTTGCTGCCGATCAGCGTTTTGAGATTTACGATCCCGTTGGCAATGGTGAAGGTGCTGTCGGCTTTGTCGATGGGGATTTCCTTCATCTGGTTGAGCCCGAGGATGGCCAGAAGGCCGGTGATGATTTCGGCATTTTTCAAGGCTCCCTTCTGAATCACGAATTTGCCGTTTCCCTTCAGGTTGCGCTTGATGTTTTCGGAAAGCGTGCCCGCGCCGGTAAACTCCGCCTTGCCGGACAGCACTCCGGAAATCACGCCCTTTGCTTTTGGCGCGGCGATCTGGACC
>JAQVQT010000108.1 GCA_028701435.1 Smithellaceae bacterium
TTCACCGACATCTCGCTGATTTCGTCGAGGAACACGGTGCCGAACCGGGCCAGCTCGAACTTGCCCAGCTTGCGCGCGATGGCGCCGGTAAAGGACCCCTTTTCGTGGCCGAACAACTCCGATTCCAAAAGGGTCTCCACGATGGCGGAGCAGTTCACGGCGATAAACGGTTCGTCCGGAGAGGTGTTGTTGTGAATCACCTTGGCGATCAATTCCTTGCCGGTGCCGCTTTCTCCATGAATCAGCACCGTCGTTCGGCTCTGGGAAACGGTGCCGATCGTCTTGAAAATTTCCCGCATCTCGTTGCCGGTGCCGATGATGTCCCCCACCCGGAAATTGCGCGACGGCTCCATCAGAAGCCCGTCGATTTTTTTCTCCATCTCCAGGGATTTCAGGGCTTTCTTGATCGCCAGGTCCAGTTCGTCGACATTGACCGGTTTGTGAATATAGTCGAAGGCGCCGCCCTTCATGGCGTTGATCGTCGTTTCCATATCGTGAAAAGCGGTGATCATGATCACCTTGACGTTTTCATTTTCTTCCTTAAGATCCTCCAGAACGGCAAACCCATCCACGTCCGGCAGGCGGATGTCCAGAATAACGACGTCTGAAGGCTCCTGGACGTATTTATTCAGGCCGTCGGTGCCGGTCAGCGCCGTCCGGACGCTGTACCCCTCTTCGGTTAAATACAAATCCAGTGTTTCCGCAATGGATGCATCGTCATCAATCACCAGAATACTCGCCATAGTCATAACCTTCGCTCATTGCCCGGAGGCGCGCTTTTTTTCGGGGCTTCAGGATTCCCCCGTTGAAACCGATCCGTCATTTCGTGCAGGGCAATGTAACGCAAACTTTCGTGCCCTTGCCTTTCTCGCTGATAATCTCCAGTTTCCCCTGGTGTACTTCCACAATCTTCAGAACCTGCGACAAGCCGAGGCCCGTCCCGTATTTCTTCTTGGTAAAAAACGGATTGTACAGATGAGGCATATCCGCATCATCGATGCCGCAGCCGTCGTCTTCCACGACCACCAGCACGGAAGGCGGCCGGGATCCGATGCTGCGGGCGTAAATGTGAATGAGGCCGCCGTCTTCCATCGCCTCCACGGCGTTGCGGATGATATTGACAAAAGCGTCCGTAATCATCGCCACATCCACGCTCACCGCGGGAACGTCCTGAGTATCCAGGGTAATATTAATTCTTTTGTCCTGAATAATCTGTTCGGAAAGAGCCACCGCCTGCTCCAGAACTTTCGCGAGATCAACCGACTCGATTTTGGGCTCCATGGGCTTGGCAAACACCAGAACATTGTTCACCAGCTCTTCGAGGTGTTCGACTTCCTTTTGCGCGATTTTAAACCGCTTCAGATCATTGCCTTCCGGTTTGATGCGTTTTTCCAGGATCTGCAGGCTCATCTTGATGGACGAGAGCGGATTGCGGATTTCGTGGGCAATGCCGGCGGAAAGCTGACCCAGTGCCGCAAGCTTCTGGCTGCTGTAAAGTTTCTTCTCCAGGTTCTTAAACTCGGTGATGTCTCTTTGCACCAGGATGTAATGGTCAGTCCCGATCACCGGGGATGTTGTCACCATTAAATTCACTTTGCGCCCGTCCTGGGCGACCGTTTCGATTTCATAGGGGGAGTAGATTCCCCGCTTGGCGTCCTCCCACTTGGAAACGACAAAATCGGCGTTTTCCGGCGCGACAAATTCCAGGAAATGCCTTCCGCGGAACTCATTTTTGGGCTTCTTCAGCCCCCAACTGATAAAGTTGATGACGCCGTCTTTGTCCAGCTCATAGATTTTATCCGGCAGGCTTCTGACGATGGATTGCATGTAATTCAGCAAGCCTTCGATCTCTTTCCTCAGTTCGATGTTTTCCGCCAGTTCATTCTGCAGCGTCTCGGCGTATTCCTGCAGGCTGCGCGTCAGCTCCTGCTCGCGCGAGATGTCCTGAAGAGTTTCGATCGCCGCGATGATGTTTCCGTCCTCGTCATAAATCGGCGCCGCGAGGAAATACATATACCGGCTGCGGCCGCCAAGGTTTTCATAATAATCATAGGCTTCATAGGCGCCCAGCACCTTTTCCGATTTTTTGACTTTTTTGGCGCTGTAGTACTTGTTGAGCGCGTCAATGTCGGGGTCGATGATCAAGTCGGCCACCATGGGCCTTTTGACGGGATAAAACGCCCGGTAATGCCCGTCCGTCCCCAGCGTATCCTCCGCCGATTGCCCCGTCAACTCCACACAGGCCCTGTTCCACAGAATCACCTGATGCTCTTTGTTGATCACGAAACTGGGAATGGGCGATCCTTCGATGATGCCCTCGATCGTTTTCTTTTCCCGAAGCAGCTTTTCCTGCCAGGTTTCACGCTCCTTCAGCCGCTCCTGCACCTCCCGCATCCGCAATCGCCTTCCCTCGCGGAACGCGTAGAAAATGCCGACGATCACCAGGATCAACATCAGCAAAAACGCGCTGAACATGGTGTAAAGAAATGTTGTGCGCACGGGCGCAACAACGTCGGCGTAGGGAGCGCTCACCATCACGAACCAGTGGTTTCCGGCAACCTGAAACGGATAGTAGGCAATGACGCTTCTTTGCAGGGCGTCGCCGCGCTGCAAAATTCTCGCATCAATGTGCCTGCCGCCTTCCGGCGAGAAGGTGATCACGTTTTTCCGGCTGTCCTGGACGAGATCGCCGGTGTTTTTGCCGATGTAGGGGGAATAAGGATGCATGATGATCTGCCCCCGGTCATTGACCAGCCACAGATCGCCCAGCCGGTTTTCCTGAATTTGCCTTTCTCCGGCATGGACCAGCGCGGCCAGAGAAAACGACACCATCCAGGCACCGTTAAAAATATGACCCTCGCGCCAGAGGGGATACCCCCATATCAAGTACCAGTCCTGCTTTTGGGTCGGGGAGCCGCCGGAGCCCGCCCTGGATAAAGCCAGATTCAAATACTGCCTTTTCTGAATTTTCAGGCTTTGGAAATGGGGAATCAAATCGACGCGGGGCAGCGCATCCTGCGACAGAACGCTCCGGACGCGCTCCCGGGCGTCGAATACCAGCACGGCATCGATCGTATTTCCCCAAACGGAATGAAGAATTTCGATTTTCCGATGGTCTTGCGGCGACAGGATTTTCCCGTTGGGATCAAAATAGGAAAACAGGGCGACGTTTCTTTCGACCTGTGAAAGAATTTCCGTCATTCGGGCGGCGGCGTTTTGAGCGGACGCCAGTTGCTGGCGGCTGAACAAATCAGCCATCTCCTTTTCCCGCGCGTTGTTTACGGTCAAAGCCAACAGAAGGATCAGGAGGATCACAACGAGACTGGTTAACCAGATGCGCAGACTGAACGCTTGACGCATAAATCGGTATGAGTTTCTCAGCAAGGCCACTGAATTTTAATTTTCCTTATGCTTTTCTTTTTGCGACTGCCAAATGCCGAATACAACATAAACCAGAACCGCCGCCGTGAGCGAAATCAGCAGTTTTGCCAGACCGCTCTCCATTTTTAAAAGATAAGAACAAATCAGCCAGACAACCGGATAAGTGACAACCGTTAACAGCTCCTGCATAATGCCCCTCTGTGATCCATGATAAAGACTCTTTGATGTCCCATGATTTGGCACAAGTTCGTGGCATCGTAACGACATTGATTCAAAATTTCAACTGAAATATCAAAAAGGTTTTTCACGCGGATTTGCGGACGGGAAGTTCCTTGCCCGTTCGCGACCGTTTAATGTTTTATGGCAAGCCGTTGAACAAAACATTAAACGCGGCGTTTAATTCTCCCCCTCTTCGGCGTCACACAGAAAATGAAAAAGCATTTCCCTTGCACTTTTCTCACACCGGGCGCCGAAAGGGAAGGAACAGGAATCTCAATAAATTGAGCTGTCTGCCGGAATTTGCAAGCGGCGTCGATTCGCTGCCGGAAAACAAACCCTTTGTATTATAACCATGGCACATCTCATGCATTAGCGTCGAGCCGATTGATGTTAATTCTTCTTTGCGAGCCCTGGATAATGTGCTATGGAGCGCAAAAAAGGAACACAATAAACAATATGTCATGAAAGGAGTCAAATAATGTCACACAAACATGGAAAAACAATTTTAACGGTCTTCACATCGGTAGCGGCTATGCTGCTTTCGAGCCAATTTGCCTTTGCGGCGGACGCGATTCCGGTTGGCGGCGAATCCTACATTAAGGTGATCTTTGTGGTCGGCGCCATGATCGGAGCGGGTCTGGCCATCGGCCTGGGCGCCATCGGCGCGGGCGCGGGCATTGGTAATGCGGCAAACGGCGCCTGCCAGGCGGTGGGAAGAAACCCCGGCGTTCAGGGCAAAATCATGATGGTGATGCTCGTCGGTATGGCCATGGCTGAATCGATCGCCATTTACGCTCTGGTTATTGCTCTGATCTTATTGTATGCCAACCCCTTCAAGCCTTTCTTTTTGGGTTAATGTTTCAGGGAAGTTAACTACAAAATTAACCTAGGTTAGGGGGAAATCATAATGTCACAAACTAAAGATAAGAAGTCATTACCTGTTGCAGGCGTATTCTTCCTGCTGATTGTAATCCCCTTATCACTGATGGCGTTTTTAATCGCTAACGGCATGTTTAAACTGGGGGTTACCATAAAAGAAAGGGCCGTTAACGTTCTTGATGTCAAGTCTCAGGAAGATATTAAAGCAAGGGCCATCAACACGGCAAATCAGGTTACCAATCTCCTCATGGAAAGCAAGAAAGATTTGCAGGTTGCAACCATCATTCCCTCGACAGAAGCAGTCTACAAGCAGTTTGTTGCTGAAAATAAAGCGCCGCTCTGGGTCAAGAAAGACGGCAAAGTCCAGCAGGTGCTGACACCGCTGTACAAGGAAATTGCCCTGATTGACAAAAACGGCTACGAAAGAATTAAAATCGTAGACGGTCAGGCGGCGCCGGCGGGAAAACTGGTTGACGTAAGCAAGCCGGCCAATACCACCTACAAAAGCGAAGATTATTTTGCCAAAACAAAAAATCTGAACCGGGGTGAAGTCTATGTGTCTCCGGTCACCGGCTGGTATGTGAGCAAAGCGGCCTTCAATAAGGGAGAAAGGTTCAACGGCGTCGTGCGTTTTGCAACGCCGGTGTTCAATCAGGATGGTTTTTCCGGGATGATCGTGCTGTCCCTGGACTACCGCCACCTGGGCCAGATCACCGATCAGTTGATCCCCACGCAGGCGGAACGGGTGTTTGAAACGGATGCTTCCTCCGGTAATTACGCCTACATGTTTGATTACCGCGGCAACGCGATCGCGCACCCGAACGATTTTCATATCGTGGGGCTGAATCCGGACGGAACGCCTGTTCCAACCATCACGCAGCAAAACGTAAAAGAACTGACGGACAAAGGCGCCGACGCCCTGAACATCATCCAGGCCGGTTTCCTGGATCCCAATTTAACGGCTCTTGCGAAAGAGACGGCAGAGGGAAAAACAGGATTCAAGACGTATAAATTATTTGGAATGACAAAGTTCGTCGCTTATGCGCCGATCAAATTTTACGCGTCCAATATTCCTGAGCCCGCCGGTTTCGGATGGGTCTGCCTGGGCGTGGAAGTCGAGAAATACAACGAAGCGGCCTTAAAGGTCTCTCAGAACATCGAGAAGGAATCCAAGGCCTGGACGGCCACCGTCATTCTGGTGCTCATCGTGGCCATGGTGATCCTGTTCTTCATCATGCTGATTCTGGTGCGCGGAATTTCCCGCTCCATTCAGTCGGAAGTTCCGGAAGGCTCGGAAGGAGAGCTGGCGGGACTGAATGACGACGACGATGACGACAAATAAGTAGCGAACCCTCATGAACAAAAAGGCCGAATTTCGATTCGGCCTTTTTTATTGACTGGACCATCACGGCTTTTTCTGAAGGTTGTTGAGAAATCTTGCTCATAAGGAGATCCGAATGGATACCTTTCTTAAGCTTTTCCCCTTTCTGCACCTGGTGGTGCTGGCGGCGGGCGCCATTCTCCTTTTTGTTGTAAAAAGAAAATACCCCAAAGTCCGCAATTCCGAGCTGATCACGGTCTTCATCCTCTTTCTGATCCTCGTGGCCGTCTTTACGGAGCAGGGGCTGGATTGGATCAAACGGTTGATGAGCCTTCTTCAGGCCTAACAACCGGATGCCCCTTCATCCCGGGGCTGCGGCTCGTCATAATCAGCAGGCGCGGAGAAAATCATAAGCCGAGTTCTGTTCCGCGATTCGGTTACCCTTGCCGCGGCGATGATCATTCATCTGGGACGGCAGTTGCCTGCCGCCTCTAGCGACACTACCCGAGAACATCAG
>JAQVQT010000109.1 GCA_028701435.1 Smithellaceae bacterium
AATGTTGCCAGATATTTCAGAACCGCTTCTCTTTCCTCCGGCTTGACCTTCGCGCCTTTTTTGATCATCCTCTCCAGCGTCACTTCCCATTCGGCCGCGCTTTTCTTCGCGCTTTCGACCTTCTTAATGCCGTGGCAGGCCGAGCAGGCCTTGTCCGCGATCGCCTTGCCCGGCGGCTGGGCAATCGCGAAGCCGGCCGACCAGGCACACAAAAAAATCCCCGCCGCTAAAACCGTAAATGTCTTCATGTTCCAGCCTCCTTTCCCTTCAGTCCTTCAACAGAGTTTCAATCACCGGCCTGTCAAAACCGGTCACCAGCCGGCCCTTGATAAAAAACATCGGCGTCGCGCGCACGCCGATTTTCGCGGATGCCTCCCGGTGCGCATGAATCCATTCCTCGGCATCCTTATCGCTGCAAAGATTCAACTGATCCTTCCCGTCCAGCTTCCCCGACAAAACTTTTCCGTATTCTTCGGCTTTGTCGGCGGCGCAGAAAATATGCCGGATTTTGTCTTCCGCGTCCCTGGACAAAGGGTAGAAAAAGACATACAGGGTGACCTCCTTCTTGCGTCCGGCAAAAAACGCATAGGACTGGCGGCAATAATGGCAGTTCGGATCGATGAATTCCACAACGGAGGTTTTCCCTTCGCCGATTTTCAGGGCCTTGTCGAGCGACAGGCCCGCCATTTTGGATGTCATTTTTTTCCCGGTGCTCTCCTGCGTGAGATTGGTCCCGTCTTTGGAAATCATGCTGCCCACGAAAAGCATGTCGCCGTCCGGAAGATAATAATAAATCTGGCTGCCGTTATAGACTTCATAGACGCCCCTTGCGGAGGTCTGCGTCATGGTTTCGTAGGAATGCTGGGGAAAGCTTTTTTTAAACTGCTCTTCCGGCGATATCTTGTGCGCGGTCGGACATCCGGAAAAAAACAGAAGCAGCACTCCCGCAAGCCATAATTTTTTCACGAAAAAACTCCTTGGCGTTATTTGTTACGAATCAGATATTTCGGGTAGGCGGCAAGCAGGGCGCTGCGCACCAGGAAGGCGGCCGGTTTGTCCCACTTTTCCGGGTTTTTTTGCAGGAAATCGGCAACGATTTTATACAGCGTGTCGGGTGTGACGCCGCCGGGCAAAGAGTAGTCGGAAACCGTAGCTTCGGCCACCCCCTGAATATATCCCATGTAGTTTCCGGCCAGCAGGTAATCCGCTTTGGCGTAGTCCTGCTCGGCTTTTAAATAGGACTTCATCCCATCGACAAGATCATGCCCGCTCATGGCCTGTGCGGACTGGCCGCCAAGAACCAGTACGATCAACAACAGGGCAACGGATAGTTTTTTCATAAAGACATCCTGTCTGATTTTTTCCTTTCACGTTCACATGCGACGCCCGGAATGTCGCATAATCTTCATCATCCGTCAACAACGCTTATCGAAAGCAATCGATACGTTTTTGAAAGTCGTCGGGTCGGCGCGGACGTTCGGCCCCTTAAAACCGGTAATGGATCTCCAGCATGTGAAAATCCGCCCCCGTCGTGTGATGCCCGTAGAGGGCCGCATCAGAATAATGCAGAAACCGGTAGCCTACACCAAATCCTCTGAAGACCGGCACACTGAGGCCTGCGGTCAACGCAAACTGAAAATATCCGCCGTAGTCCTGATCCCCGAAGCGATGCCTGCTGAGCAGGGCCGGGCCCGCCCCCATATCCAGACTGAACCTTCCGTCTTTGCTTCCGAAAGCCAGCATGGGAATCAGGGAAACGGCCAGTGCGGTTTCTCCGGCGCCGTAAAGAGCGCCGGCGCTGGCCATCAGCCTCAGCTCGCCTCCCCAGCCGGACCGGGAATACCATCCCCAGGGCAGCCGGAACTGCGCCGCCGCGTCAAATTCCTGAAATTCTTCCGTCGCCGTGCCGCCCAAAACATCCAAACCCGAAAAGCGGCCCCGAATGCTGATGTTCAAAAGGTTCGATCGAAGAACCCCCGGCTTTTTCACGGATTCCACGGCGGCGCCCTGGCCGTTGGGATCAGCGGCGGCCATACCCGGATTCACCGCAACCGGTTGCGAGGATTGCCCTTCTCCGGGCTCCGGTTGAGACGAGGCCTCAGCGGCATGGGACAGCGCAGGCGAGGGTCCGATCATCAGCAGGAAGGCGCAGGCAAAAAAGAAGAGGCAACGAATGCAAAAAGGATCTTTCCGTCCACCGTGTTCCGCCTTCGGAAAAAGGATTTCTCTCTGCTCTTTGCGTTTGCCCGTGCCGCGCTCGAAAATATTCGTCATCCCGCCTCCCGGCCCTAGGACTTCACACGCCACTCATTGCTCGTCTTCCTATCACCCATTGCCCCTAGCCTATCACCCCTGCAGGGAACGGTCGCAACCGTTCCCTGCAGTTCGTCACCTTATTCCTGTCGCCTCTCGCCTATTGCCCATCGCCTGTCTTTTCTATATCATAAAACTCCGGTCCGGCAAAAGTATTCGCCGGGCTTGACTTTTGCGCGAAGTCCTGCTGAATAGTCGGCCATGAATTCCTGTCCTTCTGATGCGGCAAGCCAAAAAATCCGCACGGCTTTCATTCTGGGCGCGGGGCTGGGCACCCGGCTTCGGCCGCTCACGGATCATGTTCCCAAACCTCTGCTGCCGGTCGGCGGACGCCCGATCATCACCTACGCAATGGAGCATCTGCGCAACGCAGGCGTGGAGCGGTTTATCATCAACACGCATCACTGCCCGGAAAAATACCTCGAAGCGTTCCCGAACAGCCGCTGGGAGGACATCCCCATCACGTTCCGCCACGAACCGGTGCTTCTGGATACGGCGGGCGGCGTCAAAAACATCGAGGATCTGATCGGGCTGGAACGCCGCATCATCGTTTACAACGGAGACATCCTCACCAATCTTCCGCTTGAGCCTCTCCTGAGAAGGCACGCGAAGCTTGGAACGGAGGCCACCCTGGCGCTGCGCAGCCGGGGGCCGCTGACCAATGTCCGTATTGACTCGCGGGGATTTATCTGCGATATGAGGGACGCTTTGCAAAACCCGGGTGTCCAGGCCTGCCTTTTCGCGGGCATTTATGTTCTGGAAACGGCCTTTCTGCAGCGGCTGACTTCGGGGAAAATCGAATCGATTGTGCTGCCGCTCGTCGAGAGCATTCGGCAAAATCCCCGGTCCGTCGGCGGAATCGTCATCGATGAAGGCTTCTGGCACGATCTGGGCACAATGGAAGAATACCATACACTACGCGATCAGGCCCTATGAACCGGGATATTCGACAATTTGTAAATCATCATCTGGGCGCGGTGGAGTTTCAGTACGATCCGATCCTCAAGGGCGGCTCCGACCGCACCTTTTACCGCGTGCGCGTGCCTGCCGGCGCCACCTTTATTTTCATGGAATATGGAACCGACGTGGAGGAAAACGCCTACTGGGCGGAGATCAACCGCTTCATGACGGAGATCGGCATGCCGGTTCCCCGCATCATCGCCTTCGACTTCCGAAAGCGGTTCATGCTGCTCGAGGATCTGGGCGATGCGGATCTGTATTCCCTGCGCGCCACTCCCTGGCGCAAACGGAGGCGCTACTATCTGACGGCTCTTTCCGGGATCCACAGGCTTCACCGGACTCCGCTATCCGACGTGCCGGCTTCCCTAAAACTGTGCCGGGGATATGACCGGTCGCTCTACGCCTGGGAGCACGCCTACTTCAGGGAAAACTTCGTTGAGGCGGTCTGCGGACTATCGCTTTCCGGCCCGCAGGAGCGCGACTGGGCGGAAGAGATGGAGGCGCTGATCGACCGCCTGCAAAAAATTCCGGAATGCCTGGTCCACCGGGATTTTCAGTCCCAGAATATCATGATTCGAAATGACCGGCCGATATTTCTTGACTTTCAGGGCATGCGGACGGGCAATCTGTTTTACGACCTGGGTTCTCTGATCTGCGACCCCTACGTTCCTTTTTCCCCGGCCGAAAGAAATGAACTCATCGCTTTTTATTACCGGATCATGGAGCCGGATTACAGCTTTGAAAAGTTCACCGACTATTTCTGGGAAGGCTCGGCCCAGCGGCTGATGCAGGCGCTGGGCGCCTACGGCTTTCTGGGGCTCAAGAAAAACAAGCCGGACTTTCTTCAGCATACCGCGGGCGGCATTCGGAATCTGGCCGCCGCCGCGTCCCAGACCGGTACCCTGCCGGTTTTAAAGGAACTGGCCCGGGCCTGCATGAACAAACTTTTATCCTGATCGGCCGACCGTCCGGAAAGCACGGAGGTGTCTATCTTGCAGGAAAAAGAATGATCCCGAAACCTACCGATCCTTCACCGGCCGGGCTTTTGAAGCTTGCAGGCTTCTCCCTGGGCCTTTTTGCGGTCCAGACCTTCTGGGGTTTCACCTGGGCTACGCTGCCCCTCTACCTGAAAGAACTCACGGGCTCCAACGCGGGAACCGGCATCATTCTGTCCATCACCGGCATCACCGGCCTGTTTTTTCCCGTGCTGGCCGGCGCTCTGTCCGACCGAATCCGCACGCCGCTGGGGCGGCGCAGGCCGCTGATCCTTGCCGGATGGCTTCTGGCCTGGAGCATGGTATTTTTGCTGATGCGGATCGACTCGCTCGCCGCGGTGATCCCCACCATCTTTCTGGCTTACGCCGGATTCTTCTTTGCCATCGGCCCCTATTTCGCGCTGCTGCCGGACATGATTCCCGCGGCGCAGCGAAGCTTTGCTTCGGGCCTCATGTTTCTGATCGGGGGAACCGGCATCCTGAGCTATCTGTTGTTTGCCGCCCGCTGGTGGGAAGCCTCGCCTGCCCGTCCGTTTTGGTGGGTTCTGATTGCGGTGCCGCTCGCCGTCGCCGTGATGTGCCTTTCCGTAAAGGAATCCGTCCCGACGCAAAGCAAAACGCGCCTTCACCTTTTCCGGGAGCTTGCCGGCAGGAAAAATCTGCAGCGCTTTCTTTTCGCCATGACGCTGCAATGGATCAGTCTGTGGATGGTGAGCGCTTTTTTCGTCATCACCTGCATGGCGCTCTTTGATTTGTCCGTTGAGCAGGCGGTCAAGGCTTTCTTGGTGTTCAATGCTTCCTTTGTCGGCTTCGCCCTGCCCGCCGGACTGCTGGCCGTCAAACTGGGGCTGAAACAGACCACGATCGGCGGTGTTGCCGTTCTGATCGTCTGTTTTTGTGTGATCCCCTTCATACCAACCTATTCGTCGCTGCTTTTTCTGGTGATCATCGCCGGCGCCGCCTATGGAACGGTGCTTGCCGTATCCTACCCTTTCTTTCTCAGCATGATTCCGAAAGAACAGACGGCGGGATTCGTCGGCCTTTACCAGGCCTGCCAGAACGGAACACTGCTTCTGGGTCCGGCCATCGCCGGAGGGCTGATCGATTCTTTCGGCTACACCACCCTTTTCTACGGAGCAGCCGCGGTCATGCTGGCCGGCATGATCCTTTACATCACCGTCAGTCAGTCCGAATCCATGAAGCAGGAGTCTTAGTTTCCCGCGGGAGAAAGCGCCTCCAACGCCTGACAAAGCCGTTGCGCTGCCCCATCCAATATGTTAAGCAAATCCCCGATTATTGAACTCTTTTGGGAGAAAAACACCGTTATGAAGTACGATCCGATCGCCATTGAAGAAAAATGGCAGAAGAAATGGGAAGAAGAAAAAACCTTTAAAGTCACGGAAGATCCGCAAAAAAAGAAATACTACCTTCTGGAAATGTTTCCCTATCCTTCGGGGAAAATCCATATCGGCCATGTGCGCAATTACACCATCGGCGACGTGGTGGCCCGCTACAAACGCATGAAAGGATTCAATGTCCTGCACCCGATCGGCTGGGACGCCTTCGGCATGCCGGCGGAAAACGCCGCCATCGAGCACAAGATTCATCCATCCAAGTGGACGCATGAAAACATCGAGCACATGAAGAAGCAGCTCAAGCGCATGGGCTTCAGCTACGACTGGGACCGCGAATTGGCCACCTGCGAACCGGAGTACTACCGCTGGGAACAGCTTTTCTTTATCTGGATGGTTGAAAAAGGCCTGGCCTACAAGAAACGCTCCAGCGTCAACTTCTGCAAAAAGTGCGACACGGTGCTCGCCAACGAACAGGTAGAAGGTGGCCTGTGCTGGCGCTGCGGCACGGAAGTCACGGAAAAAACGCTCGATCAGTGGTTTTTCAAAATCACCGCCTACACCGAGGAGCTTTTGGAATACTGCGACAAGCTTCCCGGCTGGCCGGAGCGCGTCATGACGATGCAGAAAAACTGGATCGGCAAAAGCTACGGCTGCC
>JAQVQT010000110.1 GCA_028701435.1 Smithellaceae bacterium
CGTCCAGCTTGGGAAGCTGACATTCTACCACTGAATTACGCCCGCTCACGGCAAAAGTCTTTGATGCAACACGCTCTTTTTGTCAAGGAGTTTTTGCGCGAGGGCTGCTCCGGCCGCGAACCGGATCGCGGTGTTATCGGTTGACAGCCCCCGGATTATTCGTTAAGAGGCGGCACCGTTTAGGGAAAGCAGACTGAAGTCTGAGGGCTGAAGGTCATTTTGTGGCAAACGGTTGAAACCGTTCCCATCAGGGATGAGGGTATTTTGAGCAAACAATTGCAAAAGGAAATTGAACGCCGCCGGACGTTCGGAATCATCAGCCATCCCGACGCGGGAAAAACAACGCTCACGGAAAAGCTGCTGCTTTTCGGCGGCGCCATTCAGATGGCCGGCGCCGTCAAAGCGCGCAAAGCGTCCAAACACGCGCTTTCCGACTGGATGTCGATCGAGAAGGAGCGCGGCATTTCCGTCACCTCGTCGGTCATGAAATTCGAATACGCCGGCTGCGAAATCAATCTGCTGGACACCCCGGGGCATCAGGACTTTTCTGAAGATACCTACCGGGTGCTCACCGCCGTGGACAGCGCGCTGATGGTGATTGACGGCGCCAAAGGCGTCGAAACGCAAACGCAGAAGCTCATGGAAGTCTGCCGTCTGCGCAACACCCCGATCATCACCTTCATCAACAAGCTGGACCGTGAGGGCCTGGCCCCGCTGGACATCCTTGCGGACATTGAAGACAAGCTGCAGCTGGAATGTTCGCCGCTTTCCTGGCCCATCGGCATGGGCAAGCGGTTCCGGGGCGTTTACAACCTGTATGATCAAAAGCTTCATCTTTTTACGCCGGGCCAGTCAAGGCGAACGGACGGCGGCGCCGTGATCAGCAATTTGTCCGATCCGCTGCTGGATGAACTGCTGGACAGCCAGGCCGCGGAGCTTCGCGAGGAAATCGCCCTGCTCACCGGCGCGGCCAATCCTTTTGACATCAGGGAATACCTGAAGGCGGGACAGACGCCGGTTTTTTTCGGCAGCGCCATCAATAATTTCGGCGTCAAGGAATTGCTCGACGCTTTTGTGGAAATTGCTCCGCCGCCGGTCCCACGTCCCACCACCACCCGGCAGGTTGATCCGGACGAAGAGGATTTTTCCGGATTTGTTTTTAAAATCCAGGCCAACATGGATCCGGCGCACCGCGACCGCATCGCGTTTATGCGCATCTGTTCGGGCAAGTTCGAGCGGGGCATGCGCGTTCTTCACCACCGCATTCATAAGGAGATTTCCCTTTCCAACGCAACGATTTTCATGGCGCAGGACCGGACCAATGTCGAAACGGCCTACCCGGGAGACATCATCGGCATCCACAATCACGGCACCATCAAAGTCGGCGACACCTTCACGCAAAAAGAACCGCTGAAATTTACGGGCATTCCCCATTTTGCTCCGGAGCACTTTTGCCGCGTCCGTCTGAAAGACCCGCTGCGCCTCAAACATCTGCACAAGGGGCTGATCCAGCTTTCGGAAGAAGGAGCGATTCAGGTTTTCAAACCTCTCTGGGGTTCGGACAATATTCTGGGCGCGGTGGGCACCCTGCAGTTTGATGTGACCATGGCGCGCCTGAAAGACGAATACAGCGTTTATGCCGACTACGAAAAGGCCGATTATGCCGCCGCCCGCTGGGTCACCTGCGACGACGCCGGAAAAATGGAAGATTTCCAGAAGAAGAATGCCATGAACCTGGCCACGGACACCGAAGGGAATCTTGTGTACCTGGCTCTGTCCGACTGGCGGCTTTCCCACACCATGGAAGAGTGGCCCCAAATCCGGTTTCACAAAACAATGGAAAAAAGTTGAAAAAAATAGTTGGATACTCCCCGGCTGCGGGTCACGGACATCCGTCCGTTCAAAGATCCCGCAAAACCACGAAAAGATCTCCGCCGGGGGAAATAAAATGAACAAACCGTCCGACCAAAAAAATCAGCGAAAAAAAACGGGGCCAAATCCGAAAAAAACCATGAGTGCGGGAGCGGCCGGCGGAAGTCCTAAACCCATCCGCCCCCTGTCTGAGCAGGGCACCGGCAGCGATAAAAACAAAAGGGCCTTGCAAACGCTGACGCCCGGCGAGGAAAAATACCGCAACATTCTTGAAACCATGGAAGAAGCCTATTTCGAGACCGACCCCAAAGGCAGCTTCCTTTTCTTCAACCCCGCCCTGTGCCGGATTGTCGGCTATGAGCCGAATGAACTGACGGGCATGAATTTTCGCGCGATCTGCACGCCCGAATCCACAAAAAACATCCTCAGCCGCTACCGGGAATCGTCCGGAAAAGGAGCGAATCCCGGGACGGTGATCGCTGAAATTATTCGAAAAGACGGCACCCGAAGAATGATGGAATGGTCCGCGTCGCTTTTGCCTGGAGCGGAGGGAAAACCTGCAGGCTATCGGGGTCTCGGCAGAGACGTCACGGAAAGAATTCAGACGCAGCAGAACCTGAGGGAGAGTGAAAAGCGCTACCGGCTGCTGGCGGAAAATCTGACGGACGTCATCTGGGTGCTGGATATGCGGTTGAAGCACATCTATGTCAGCCCGTCCGTGGAAAATCTGCGCGGCTTCACTCCCGAAGAGGCCATGAAACAGCCTCTGGAAGAGTTTTTAACGCCGGATTCCTACCGAAGGGCACTGGAAATCCTCAGCCGGGAGCTTTCACTGGAAACCGAGGGGCAGTTTCACCAACGGGGCTGGACCCAAAGCATTGAAGTGGAAATGCTCCGCAAAGACGGTTCGACCATCTGGACGGAAGTCAAAATCTCCCTTCTTTATGATGAAAACAACCGGCCGCAGGGCATCCTCGGCATTACCCGCGACATTACGGAACGGAAAAAGACCGAGGAAGCGCTGAAAAAGAGCGAGGAGTATTACCGGGCGATCTTTGAACACACGGCCACCGCCAACATGATTCTGGCCGAGGACACGACCGTTCTGTCCATTAACGCTAATTTCGAAAAAACCATGGGGTATTCCAAGAAGGACGTTGAAAACAAAATGTCCTGGACCAGATTTGTCGTTGACGAAGACCTGGCGGTCATGAAAGAGCGGCACAAGGCAAGAAGAATCCACCCTGAATCCGTTCCCTCCACCTATGAATTCCGGGGTCCCACCCAATCGGGAGACATTCGGTCTTTCTTCCTCAGCGTCGATATGATCCCCGGCACAACCAACAGCATAGCCTCTCTGTTCGACATCACCGACCGCAAAAAAGCGGAAGACGACCTGCGGCAATCCGAAGAACGGTTTCGGGATATGGCCCGCCTGCTGCCGGAAACCGTCTTTGAAGCGGATTTGAACGGAACCCTCACCTTTGTCAACGAACCGTCTTTTGACCGGTTCGGTTTCACCCGCAACGACATGGAAAAGGGTCTGTCGCTCACGGAGGTTCTGGCTCCGGATGACCGGGAGCGCGCCCGGGCGAATTTTCAAAAAATCATTCGGGGAGAATCCTCCGGACTCAACGAATATGTGGCGCAGAAAAAAGACAAGACGCGGTTTCCGGTCATGGTGCATACCTCCCCCATTTTCAAAGAAGGGAAAACGGTGGGGTTTCGGGGGTTTCTCATCGATATTTCGGAGAAGAAAGCCATGGAGAACCAGCTTTTGCGGGCGCAAAAGCTGGAGGCCATCGGGACGCTGGCCGGCGGCATCGCCCACGACTTCAACAATCTGCTGATGGGCATTCTCGGAAACATTTCCCTGATGCTCATGCATATCGATCCGGGGCACCCCTTTCATGAACGCCTCAAGAACATGGAAGAATATGTCCAGAAAGGCTCCGATCTGACGCGGCAGCTTCTGGGCTTCGCCCGAGGCGGCAAGTACGAGGTCCGGACAACCCACTTGGGAAAATTCGCCGCCCGCAGCGCGGAAGTGTTCGGGAGAACCCGGAAAGAAATCTCCATCCACCACACGGCGGAAAAAGACCTCTGGCATGTGGAGGTGGACCGCGGCCAGATGGATCAGGTGCTGCTCAATCTTTTCGTGAACGCGTGGCAGGCGATGCCCGGCGGAGGAAATCTTTATATTGCGGTGGAAAACGCCGAACTGGGCGCCCAGGATGTGGCCGGCTTCGGCGTCAAGCCGGGCAGATTTGTCAAACTGACGGTGAGAGATACGGGGGTCGGCATGGATGAGGCCACGCGATCCCGCATTTTCGAGCCTTTTTTCTCCACCAAGGAGCGGGGGCGGGGCACGGGGCTCGGCCTGGCTTCTGTTTATGGAATCATCAAAAATCACGGCGGATTTGTCGGCGTGGAGAGTGAAAAAGGGGTCGGCAGCACCTTCACCCTCCATCTTCCGGCGTCCGAGAAAAAAACCGAAGAGGAAGATCAACCGGAAAATCAGCCCGACCGGGGCCGGGGAACCATCCTGATCATTGACGACGAAGAAATGATTGTTGATGTCGGCCGGCAAATGCTGGAAGCGCTGGGATACAGCGTCCTGACCGCCGGCGGCGGCAGGGAAGGCATTGACGCTTTTCATCGCCATGAAAAGAGCGTCGATCTGGTCATCTTGGACATGATCATGCCGGATTTAAGCGGCCGAGAAACGTTTGAAGCGCTTCGGCGCCGGAATTCCGCCGTGAAAGTTCTGCTCTCCAGCGGCTACAGTCTGGACAGCCAGGCAAAAGACCTGATGGCCGAAGGCTGCAGGGGCTTTATCCAGAAACCCTTCACGATGGCCGAATTATCCCGGAAGATTCGGGAAATGATGGAAAGGCCGTGAGCTTTTTTCATTCCCCGTTTTCCATCAGGCGTTTGAGCCGAACACTTCCACTTCTACGCGAAAATTCCGGGCGCCGCCGATGTGCGTAGTGGCGCGAGGGCGCCGCGGGTCAGCCGCCGGAAAAGCGTCCGGATTCAGGAGCGGTTCTTTGCGGCGGCAAAAGCCGCGGCGCTTTCTCCGGCCACATATCCGGTGGAGAACGCGGCCTGCAGGTTATAGCCGCCAGTGTCGGCGTCGATGTCCATCACCTCACCGCAAAAATAAAGGCCGGAAACTTTTTTCGACGCCAGCGTTCGCGGATCAATTTCGCTAAGCGCAACGCCGCCCGCCGTCACGATGGCTTTGGCCGGCGGCAAGGGGGCCTGAATGTTGAACCGCAGCGCTTTGAGCACGTCGATCATTTTTTCCCGCTCAGCGGCGCCGACCTGATGTGCCGGTTTGTTCCCGTCGATTCCGGAAAGGGCCGCCAGCGGACCGATCATCTTTGCCGGAAGATAGTCTTTCCAGATCGTCGTTATTTTTCTTTTGCCGAATGCGTTGAAATCTTTTTGCAGTCTTTTGCCCAGCTGCTCCCGGGTCACGGCGGGTTTTAAATCGATCAGGACGGAAACCGGCCCCTGCTCAAGGGCGTCCACCACGGCGAGGCTCAAAAGCAGAATGATCGGCCCGCCCAGGCCGAAATGGGTGAACAGCATTTCGCCGAAACGGCTTTCGATGACCGGCGGACGAGGGGCTTTGCTTTCGCCGCGGCCATAGTCGCAGGACGGCGCAAGCGCGGCGTCCATCGTTTCCGCTTCTCCCTGAAACGCCGTGGCGCGGACATTGCGCAGAGACACGCCCTGCATCGACCGGGCAAGCGCCTGTTCCCGAACGACAAGCGGAACCAGCGCCGGCCTGGGCTTGATGATGGCGTGCCCCAGCGCCGCGCTCAAGGCATAGCCGTCGCCTTCCGAGCCGGTCGCCGGCCAGGAGGCGCCGCCGGTGGCGAGAATCACCGAGGACGCCAGACAGAAGCCGCCCGTTGTCTCAACGACAAAGAGGGAATCCGGTCGAAGCGCCACGGACGTCACCCGGGCATGGAGCCGTCTGCGGACGCGATGCTCCGTCAGGTATTTTTGAAAAACCCGCACCACGTCGCGGGCGTCGTCGGAAACAGGGAAGATTCTTCCGCCCCGCTCCACTTTGGTCGCGAGACCGTACCGTTCAAAGAACGCCAGCAGTTCGGGGCGAAAAAAGCGTGAAAACGCGCCGTGCAAAAAGCGGCCGTTCGGCCCGTACATGGAAATAAAGGATTTCAGGTCCGCGGCATTGGTCAGATTGCAGCGGGTTTTGCCGCTGACCAGAATTTTTTTGCCGCACCCCTCCATTTTTTCCAAAAGCAGCACACGGGCGCCCCGCTCGGCCGCCCGTCCGGCGGCCATGAGCCCCGCCGCTCCGCCGCCCACCAC
>JAQVQT010000111.1 GCA_028701435.1 Smithellaceae bacterium
GAATGGAAGCTGGGGATGGATTCGCCTCATCCGTTTTCTCCTTTATTCGATGCCGGGCAGAGTGTTTCTCCCGTGGCGTTGGTTTGATGTTTTCCGTCCGTTCTTCGGGCCGACCTTCCATTTGCCTAGGCGGGGGATCCCTCCCGGCGGACAAAGTTTAGCATAACGCGATCAAAATGAAAAACAGGAATTCAAGTGCAAGGGCAGCCTGTTTCCGTTGGTTCCGGTTTCTTCTCTGATCCGCATCGTCCTTGTCGTTGGGGAAAAAACCCGTTTGGAAGGCTGAGGATTCAAAAACCCATCAGAAGAGCCTCATTTTTTCCGCTTCCCGCATCAGCGGGTCGCGAAAATCCGGATGCGCAATGCCGATAATGGCAAGAGCGCGGTCCCTCATGCACTTCCCTTTCAGATTGGCGGCGCCGTATTCCGTGACAAGATAGTGGGTATCCATGCGCGGCGTTGTGACAATGGCGCCGGCGTCCAGCTGGGGAACGATTCGGGAGACTGTGTTTTTCTTCGCGGTGGATCGGAACGTCAGGATGGATTTTCCTCCCTTCGCGTTGAACGCCCCGCGCACAAAATCAAGCTGGCCGCCTGTCGCTGAAAACTGGGCTCCTTCCAGAAACTCCGAATTGCACTGCCCGCTTAAATCCACCTGCAGGGTGGCGTTGATGGAAATCATTTTATCGTTTCTGGCGATGACTTCCGGATCGTTCGTGTAGGATACGGGATACCCCTCAAAGGCGGGGTTGTCGTTCATGAACTCCATCATTTCATGGTCGCCGAGCGCAAAGGAATACACATGCTTGTTCGGGTGCAGCGTCTTTTTCTTTCCGTTGATTACCCCTTTTTTCACCAGATCCACCATGACGGGCGAGAAAGCTTCGGTATGAATGCCCAGATTTTTGTGATGGACGAGCTGCGTCGCGACCGCGTTGGGAAGATTCCCGAAGCCCAACTGGATGGTCGCTTCGTCGGGGACCATTTCAGCGACGATCCTGCCGATGGTCCGGTCGATGTCATCCGGCTGCGCGGGCGGAGATTCCCAGATCGGCTGATGGTTTTCAACGATCCGATCCACATCCGAGATATGCACCAGCGCGTCTCCGAAAACGCGGGGCATATGACGGTTGACTTCAATAATGCGATGTTTGGCTCGCTTCCAGACAATGGACGTAATATCCACCGATGTGCCGAAAGAAAAAAAGCCCGCTTTGTCCATGGGGCTGACCGTCGTCATGGCGACATCCATTTCATCCATGTACTCTTCAATCAGGCGGCCCAGCTGATGGAAATAGTTTGGGATAAATTGCGAAAGCCCTCCGTAAACCAGCCCCCTTTCCTTGGTCAGGACAAAACAGGGATAGGCCTCGACGCAATCCGCCAGTTCCGGTGAAAGGATGGTTTGGGAGGCATACACGCTGGTGCCGAGATGAAATACCCGAAGCTTTTTCAGGTCATTGGAACGAATTCTGTCTTCAATGGCCTTCAACAACGCCGGGGGCTCCGCCTGCAGATTGCCATGCGCCAGGAAAGCGTTTTCGGCAATCCTCGATACGGCTTCCCGGGGGGTGGTGAGCTTTTCCTGATATTCTTTTTCAAACATAGTCGTCCTCTTTCTGAAAAAAAATTTTAACTTCCATTTACGGATTTTTCCCGGCCCGCGTCCAGGTTTCGGATCTGCCGAACAGAGAAATGCCGACGTAGCCGCGAATGACGATTTCATTTTCCCCCTTCAGGCGAATGACGCAGCTGTAGGTTTTTCCGTTTTTCGGATCGTAGATCTTCCCTTTGGACCACTCCCCGTCCTCATAAACAAAATTTTCCAGAATCAGCACGTCGGCCAGCGAACGGCTTCGTTTGGTTGGGTCGGGATTGTTCACATCCAGGCGCTGGGCCTGACCCGGCTGGATTGCCGGTTTTCCGAAGTAGCGCTCGGAGGTTTTGTAGATCTGGATTCTGTCTTTTTCCGGAGTGATCCAGATGCCGAGCAATCGGTCGCCGTCTGAAGCCGACTGAGCGGAAAAAGCGAGGGTCATCAGCAGGAGAACCGCAAAGGCGGCTCCAGGCCATGCCCTGCGGCAGGCGCCTTCCGGAAAAGAAATCTTTTTCATGAAGAACCTCCTTTGAGATGGCGTCCATGCGTCTTGGATTTCTTCGGGTCGCCGTCCGCGGAGGGCGGCCGGGAGTCTTGTCGGGGATTCAACTCTTTCCCGCCGAAGTTTTCTAAATCCTCCGGCGTATTGAGGTTGGAAAAAAGACGCCCGTCCGGATTGAACGGACGGATCTGTTCTTCACCGACGGTCGCGACGCGCATATCGCGGTAAAAACCGGTGATCTTGAGTTTGTCCATGAGCAGCAGGCGTTTGATGGAGGGCAGGCAGTTTTTTGAATAAATCGCATGCAGGGGTTGATAACCTTCGGGAAGCTCGGGAACGATGACGTCGTGCTTTCCGGCCTGCTTCATCATGAACGCGATGAAGTCTTCATTTAAGTAAGGCATGTCGCACGGGCAGGCGAAAACCAGCGGGTTTTTCGCGTAAAAGAGGCCGGTGTAGATTCCGCCCAGCGGCCCCTTGCCCTTGTAAATGTCGGTTACGACGGCTGCGTCGTTAAACTCCAGATAGGAGAGGGGGTCGTTCGTGACGATGAGGATTTGGGAAAACAGCCGGCGAAAGATGTCGAGCGTCTGATCCATCATGCGGGATGGACCGATTTCCAGAAAGGCCTTGTTGACGCCCATTCGGGTGTTCCTGCCGCCGGAAAGAATGATGCCGGTGATGTCGGATGCGGGGCTGCTCAATGGATCCGGTTCCTTGTTTTGATTTTGTCCGTGAATTGCATACCATAAAATACGCAAAGAGATTAAGCGAAAAAAGGACGTCTCTTGTCTCCATAAGAGGCAAAACCCGCCTTGCGGTTTTATCGGATGATTTTCCGGTCGAGGACCGGCGTCTGCGCGTTTTCGCGCTCCACCATGGAGGAGACATCCCCCTTGCCCCGGAATCTTTTCACGTTGAGCATGAAAATTTCCAGCTTGGACAGCACGTTGGGCGGCAGCAGGTTGCCGTCGATCTCGATGGAGATGGTCGGATACTTCCTTTCCCTCGCCCAGGGGGTGTAGAGTCCCTCGATGACGCGGCCGATCAGGCAGGCGAAGGGGGAGATGTTGACGATGCCGGAGTAGCCGTCCATCATGGCGGTGGCGGCAACGCCGCTGGAAATGGCGATTTCCGAGTGCAGTTCCCGGCTGACGAAATGCTTTTCAGCGTTTTTCATGATGGTCTGCATGTCATGCGGCGTGCGCGGCACCAGGCCGGTCGCCCCCAGCGCTTCGCGGATGTTTTTCTCCACGCGCTTTTTGTAGAGGTGCTCGATGCGCCAGTCGAGGATGTCCCGGAACTCCCGGGCAAAGACGCGCCGGTACCAGGGCAGCAGCCGAAGGCGCTTCTGGAGTTCGTAGCGGCGGACATGGTCGCAGTAGTAGAACCATTCGGCGACGTTCGAGACTTTGCCGACAATGCCGTGGCGGCTGAACTGCCCGATCAGTTCGTCCACGGCAAAGTCGTCGCGCCGGACGTAGATTTCGCCGACGATCAGCACTTTGGGGCAGTCCTCCATTTTTCTGGCCAGCGGAATTCGGGAAATCGTGCCGGCGATCTCCTTCAGCACCGGCAAAACCCGTGTGATGTCCTGTTCGGCTACGGCCAGCATTTTCTGCCAGATTTGATCGTAAATTTTCATGGCATGGACCGGATCGGCGGCGCAGGTTCGAAGCGAGGTTTCCACGTCTTTCATGTAATCGCCGATGACGGCCGCCCACCAGGCGTATTTGGTGAATTCCGGCCCCAGCTCCGTGTAGGAATTGTCCGCTTCCAGCGTGAAGACGACGACGTTTTCCAGGCGCAGGTCGCGGAAGAGGTTTTCATAGAACACGAAGTACTGGCCGGTCCGGCAGGGGCCCGTGGTCGTCGGCACGAAGAGGATGTAGATTTCATCCTTGCGGTATGCGTCGGAGGAGAAGTATTTCAGCGCGCTGCCCAATACCAGATGCGAGGGCAGGCATTCCTTGCCGGAGGCGTGATTGCGCGCCATTTGCAGCGTGTAAACGTCCGGCACCGGCATGGTTTGAGCGTTGATGCCCAGGCCGCGGATGGTCGCGCCGACGAGCTCCGCGGAAAGCCTGCCCATATTGGACAAAAGCAGCTTGACCCGCGGGTTTTGTTTGATCGGGATTCTCTCGCCGGTGGCGCTGTTGAGAATGTGGATTTCCTCGCCGGGTCGGTTGATGAAGCGCAGGCCGTTGTCGTAGCGCTCTTCGCGAAGGTCGTTGATTTTGGAGCGGTAGCCTTCGATGATGTCCAGAAACGCCTCGATGCGCGTGTCCACGCCGGCGTCGGCCGTGTGGGAGTCCAGCTCCAGAATCAGAAACGGCTTTACGCCCATGATCCACTTCAGATAATGCAGCATGAAGGAATCGGGCGCGCAGGAGAAATTGGAAATGTAGGTAATGTAGATATTGTCTTCGGTTTTCAGGAGCGTGCCGGCCTTCATGTTCTGCTGGCCGTAGTACCAGTACATGTTGGGGTAGATCACCTGGTCGGCAAACGGCAGAATGTCAAAGGGGATGACCGAGTAGCCGCGGGACGTATATTTTCGGGGGATGCCCATGTTGGCGTCGGCGGTAAAGGAGTTGTAGGGGCGGCCCAGAATCGCGATGACGGGTTTTTTAGCCCGGCGTGCTTCGGTAAGCGCCTGACGCCCCAGTTCGGTGAATTTGGCAAAGCATTCCATCTGCTTTTGATAGGCGACGGTAAAGGCGTTTTTCGCCTCGCTTTCGCCAAACCCCAGTTTCGCGGCCATGGCGACAAACGGTTCGGCGGCCTTTTCCAGCCCGTACATAAAGCTGACGACCGGCATCAGATATTTTTCCCCGGGAATCTCCGGAAAAGCTTTCTTGATGTAATAGGGCAGGCTCTGCGTGATGGGGCAGAAATTGGCGGGCGTCGTTTTTTCATAGCTGTCCATGTCCCGGAAATGCGGCAGAAAGATATAGTCTACCTTTCGGTTGTAGATGTCCTGCACGGCGCCGTGCGCGATTTCCGCCGGGAAACAGTAGCTGCTTTCCACCCGGGCCGCGCCTTCCTGCGAGATTTCCCGGGACAGGAGGGTCTCGACGCCCAGCGTGTGGAAAAACCAGGAATAAAACGGCCAGAGCGTGAAAATGGAAAAGCAGCGGGGAATGCCGACGATCACGTTTTTTTTGCGGGCCAGCGCGGCCGGATCGGGGGCGCATTCCCGAAAGAGAATGTCGTTTCGTTTTTCGATGTAGTCCACCACGGAGGCTTCATCGAAGGTTTTTTTCTTTCGAAGGTTCGCGTATTTGTTGCAGCGTCCGCCGAACATGTATCGATGGCCGTTGACGGAGAGCACACGGATCGGGCAGAAATTGTCGCAGGCCTTGCACGGAAATTCCTTTTCATAGACGATGTCTGTGGCCAGAATCGCGTCGATGTCATAGGATTGCTTGATCAGAATCCCTTCTTCAAATTTGTGCCGGGCCAGCAGGCCGACGCCGAAGCAGCCCATCAGTTCGGGGTCGGGCGGCACCAGAATGTCCTTGTCCAGCAGCATCGCAAAAGCCAGGGGCACCGCCTTGTTTTTGGCGACGCCTCCCTGCAGGACGATGTTCCGGCCGATCGTCCGGTTGCCCACCACCCGGTTGAGGTAGTTGGACACGATGGAGGTGACGATGCCCGCCGTGATGTCCTCGCGGGAAGCGCCCTGCTGAATCGCGTTGCGGATGTCGGAATTGATGAACGCGGAGCAGTGCTCGCCGAATTTCAGCGGCGCGTCGGCCGCCAGCGCGATGTCGCCGATCATGGCCGCCTCGGGAATGTTCAAATCGCCCTGCGCCGATTCTTCCAGAAAGGACCCGGTGCCCGCGGAGCAGGCTTCGTTCATCGCGTAGTCGATCGGCACCTTGTTTTTCAGCGAGACGTATTTGGCGTCCTGGCCGCCGATTTCAAAGATGGTGTCGATGTGGTCGCGGTAGTAGGAAGTGCCGACGGCATGGGCGATGATTTCGTTGTACACGGCGGGCGTTTCCAAAAAGACGCCGAGTATTTCGCGCGAGGAGCCGGTTGTGGAGGCGAGCGTGATGCGGATTTGACCGTCGCCGATGTCCTCGCGAATCTGTTTTTGAATCTC
>JAQVQT010000112.1 GCA_028701435.1 Smithellaceae bacterium
GCAAGGGCGCGTGATTTGATTTCATTCCAGCTCAGCGGCATAGTATCGTATCATTCTTCGTGTGTTCGACATGTGAGGTCTTGAAAACTATGGATTGCTTATACTGAAAAATATCATTTGTTTCAACGAGTTTTCTCTTGCGTATGGATGGCCGTGTGGGTGCCGGCCAGCGCCGCCGCATAACAAAAGTCCGCGCAAAATTTTAAAGGCGGCCCCAGTAAGTTATGGATCGAGGTTTACAGATGAAGCCATGCTACGATTTTGCGGGATAACCGGTGATATCCTGAATCTCTTTATACAGCGGCTGCAGCCGTTCATACATTTTGAGGTAAACCCTTCGGTAGAGATGATCGTAGAGTTGGCAATTTTCGTGAATCGGCTCAAACACTTTTCCCATTCGGGTCATGGCTTTCACCGCGGACGGAAAATCGGAATATAGTTTCAGGCCGACCGCGGCATCGATGGCCGCGCCCAGTGCGGAGGTCTCAAAAGTATGCGGCCGTTCCGCCGTCATGCCGAAAATGTCCGCTGTAATCTGCATCGCCGCATCGCTTTGCGAGCCGCCTCCCGACACCCTGAGCCTGGTCACGGGGATCTTGGTTTTCCGCTGGGTCAGTTCTCCGCCCTCGCGTAATCCATAGACCAGCCCCTCCAGCAACGCTCGATACACATAGGCGCGGCTGTGCACATCGCCGAAACCAATAATCGATCCCTTTGCGAAAGGGTCGATTTCCCGGCCCGGCGTCCAGTAAGGCTGAAGCATCAACCCTTTTGAACCGGCCGGCACATGCTGAATCAACGAATCAAAAAACTTTTCCGGGGGCTCAGCCGTCTTCTCGGCAAGCATGCACTCCTGAAGGCCGAACTCTTCCTTGAACCAGCTGACCATCCAGAAACCGCGAAAAATCGAGACCTCCGTATAATACGCATCCGGCACGGAAGCGGGATAGGGCGGGATCATCGGATACAGCTCAACATATTTGGGTGTGGCCACATCAAACGTTGCAATGGTCCCGAAACTCAAACATCCTATTTCAGGCGTCAGACACCCGGAACCGAGAATTTCACAACCCTTGTCCGATCCGGCCGCAAAGACGGGCAATCCTTGGGGGATGCCGGTTTCCGCGGAAGCTTTCTTTGTAATTCGACCCAGCACTTCAGAGGGTTTGATGAGATCGGGAAGTTTCTCTCTGCCGATCTTGAAAATCCACCATTTGAAATCTAATTTTCCCGCCCATTGATAGGTCTTGTTGTTGAACGGAAGATATCCGATATTATTGGCCACCGAATCAATAAACTCTCCGGTAAGGCGGTGCGTGAAGAAGCCGGACAGCACCAGGTACTTGTAGGTCTTTTCCCAGATCTCCGGCTGCTGCTGGCGAATCCAGTTCGCATCGCAGTCCTGGATGGCGCCTTCGAGCGTATCGAGCAGCTTGACGGTCTTCATCACGGGCCGGAGCACGCCGGGCATGATCCGCCGTGAATCCGCCTTTCGCTGGTCCAGCCAGACAATCGCCGGCCGGAGCGGCGTGCCGTTTTTATCGACGTTGATCATCGTGGCGCGCTGCGTCGTAAGCGTCACGCCCTTGATATTCTTTTTCAGAGGTTCCTGTTTTTGCAGCAGTTGGCCGGTTGTCTTGCAGAATACGTCCCAGTAGTAGTCGGGCTGCTGTTCGGCCCAGCCGGGATTTTCCGAGAAATACGGTTGAATGGGCGTCTTGACAATATCCAGGATGTTGCCTTCCGCATCGACAAGCGTTGCTCTGATGGATTGCGTGCCTGCGTCGATGGACAGAATCAATTCTTCTGCTCTGATTTTTTGTGGCATATGCACCGCCTTGTTTTTCAGATTATTCTAGATGATTCAAGACGCTTTTTTCGGCCGCTTTCTTCAGTCCAGCCCCAGTTGACCGCCGGGATTCATGATGCCTTGCGGGTCGAAGTGTTTTTTTAAAGCCCGCAGAACGTCCATCTGCTCCTTGCCGAGATGCTTTTCCATCCAGGGGCCGATCATTCTACCCACGCCGTGATGATGGCTCAGAGAGCCGCCATGATGCTGAATGCTGTCGATGATTCCCCGCTGGAATTTGCGGAATTCCTCGGGATATTTCATATGCGCGATAAAAATGAAATAGAGATTCGTCCCCTGAGGATAAAAGTGCGAAGCGTGCGTCAGGCACATGGTGGCGGGTCGGTTCTTGACGCAGGCCCGCACGCCTTCATGAACCCGGTGAAGATTGTCCCAGGTCACGGCGGCTTCCAGTGTGTCGATCAAAATGTCATAGTCGCCCAAATCCTCGCGCATGTAAGGCTCCGTGTAGCGGGTGTGCTCCCATTTCCGCGCCGCGTAGCCGGTCAGAGACATCGCGCCGTGCTTTCGGGCGACGGCCTTGATTTTGCGCGCCACCAGCTTGGTGTAATCCCGGTCTCCTTCCACATTGCCCAGACTCAAACAGCGCTGCATGGGTTTGAAACCGCGCCACTTGAGCAGCTTGTCCACGAGGTCCGGCATTCCGTAGAGCTTCAACCCCCGGTCGGTTTCCTCGGGATCGGAAATGCGGTAAATGGCCGGCTTGCCGAACTCCGACTGCATGATTTCGCGGCTGGCGTCAACGGCCGCTTCCCAGGTGGGATACATGAAGCTGAAACGTTCGCGATTCTCCGGCCGATAGCGGAATATTTTCATGGTGACTTCGACCAGAATGCCGAACGTCCCTTCGGAGCCCTTCATGATGTCGTTGACTTTGGGGCCGGTGGCGGTTGCCGGAAAATCCAGCGTTTTGAATGCGCCGGCGGGCGTGACGTATTCCTGGCTGAACACGATGTCGTAGGCGTCGCCGTAATACGTCGAGGCCTGTCCGGACCCCAGGGTTACGATCCAGCCGCCGACGGTGGAATACTCAAAGGACTGCGGGAAATGTCCGCACGTATAGCGATGTTTGGTCTGAAAAAGTTCGGGGGCTTTGTTCAATGCATCTTCATACGCCGGTCCGAACATTCCCGGCTGAACCCGCGCCGTCTGGTTCAGTTCGTTCACTTCCAGCAGTTTGTTCATGTGCGTGCTGACCACCAGGGAGATGCCGCCGCGGACCGGACGACACCCGAAGTTCACGGAAGAGCCGGCGCTGAAAACCGTTATCGGAATTTTTTCCCGGTTGCAGTATGCCACGATTTTTTTCACATCCTCTTTATCGCGGGGATGAACCACAACATCCGCCACTTCGCGGACAATGCCGTGGCGCATTTCCAGCATTTCCTCCGTGGTCTTTCCGGAGGCGTATTTGACGCGGCTGTAGTCATCCAGGGCGATATTTTCCCCGCCAACGAGATTCTTCAGGAATTCAATCTGATGGGACGCAAGATTCGGGGGGCGCTGCAAAGACACCGGCTCCAGTCCTTCCCTGCTTTTGGAGGAGAAATCCCCGTCGCTTAAATGAAATTCCTTCTTGATCATGTTGTACCAGGCGTCACTGGGATGTTTAAAACTGTGGGGATCGCCGTATTTAAAGATGGATCGGTAGGTTCCTGCGGGCGGAGCTTTTTCCGTCCACGCCGGACGGTAAGGATTGGATGTCATCGGCAGGCCTCCTTTGTTGATGTTTGGATCTTTGACAGATGAAGCTCTTTTCAGTCAACCGGTATTTTAAGCAAATCGACGACGGCCGCAATTTCCTTTTCCGTCTTTTCTTTGTTCCAGCGCAGCTCTTTGGCGGCCAAAACGGCGACTTTCCGCAATACCGCTTCGCCGGGATTGCCCAGCGTGCCGATGCCGGTGCGCCGCATGACGATGTCGGAGAGGGTGCGCGCCATTTCCTTGCGCACGGCGTAAACCACCTGCGCCTGAATTTCGCCGTCATCATTCAGCGTCTCGGACAAGGACTGATCTTCGCGCGCCAGCTTGATGACTTCTTTGTATTCGGTTCCGTAGTTGCGCGCCAGGTACTCCAGGGCGGCGGGGCTGATGCCGCTGTCCTCTTCCCTGGCTTCCTTCACAAAGGCATTCAAATCTTTTATTTCGCAGCCGGCCAGATACTGTTTGGCCGTAGTGCTTTTGCCGAGCTTGCGCCCCAGCTTGACGCCGACGATCTTCAGGCATTTTTCCGCCAGCCGGCGGCTGGTGGTGTACTTGCCGCCTTCGACCGTAATCATTCCGTCCAGTCCGGCGTCCCCGTTGTCGAAGATTTCATATTTTCTCGACGAGGAATACGTTTCGCTGGTTTCTCTCTCGACCAGAGGACGCAGGCCGCCATAGGTATGCTTCACGTCTTCGTAAGAGAGCTTGCCGTCGCCGAAAGAACTGTTGACATCGCCGATCAGTTCCATAATGCTTTGCCGGGTCACCCGATACTCATCGGGATTTCCGTTGAAAGGTTTGTCGGTCGTGCCGATCAGCGTGTGATTGCGCCAGGGAATCAGAAAGAAATGCCGGCCGGCCGGCGTCATGGAACCGACGATGTATTGGCCGGAGAGAAGCCGTTTTGCGGTGATGATGTGAATGCCTTCGGAACGGCGCAATGTCGGCGTTTCTTTTCCATTCGATTTGGCCAGGTCCAGAAGAAGATCCGCCCACGGACCGCCGCAGTTCACCGTGACGGTTCCCGCGATTTCATGGACTTTGCCGTTTTGCAAGTCTTTGACCTTCACGCCGGCAACCCGGTTTTCGGCATCCATGAGAAAACCTTCCACTCGGGCATAATTCGCCGCTTTCGCGCCATGGGCCACTGCGGATTTGATGAAGGCCAGCGTCAGCCGTTCGGGGAAAATACTGACGCAGTCGCAGAAAACCGAAGCGCCGGTCAGCCCTTTGGCGTGCACATGGGGTTCCTGCCGCAAGACTTCGCCGCGGCGAATGGTTCGGTGGGCCGGAATCCGTTTGCAGGGATCCCAGGTGCGCTTTTTGTCATAGGACAATGCGTCGTAAAGCAGCATGCCCACTTTTACAACCCGTTTATTGTTCTTCATCGGCTTTTGATAATGCATCATCATGATCGGCCACGGATAGACGTAATTGGGAGCGATATTTTCCAACACTCTGCGCTCCCGCAGCGATTCCCGCACCAGCCGCACTTCTCCATTGACCAGATACCGCAGACCGCCGTGAATCATTTTCGACGTGGCCGCCGAAGTCGCCCAGGAAAAATCATTTTTTTCCAGCAGCGCCACCTTCAATCCCCGGGTGGCGGCTTCATAGGCCACCGATGCTCCGCTGATCCCCCCGCCGATGACGATCACATCAAATTTTTCATGAGGATCTTTTTCAATAAACCGTTCCATACCGGCCGCTCCTTTTAAAGCTTGTTGCTCTTCATACTTGCCAGAACCGCCTTTTCCGCGTACACGAGAACCTCTCTCATGATTTTGCGGGCCGGCTCCGCCTCCTTGTTTTTGACGGCCTCGTAGATTTCGCTGTGAAATTTTCGGGAACGCTCGATGTTTTTGGGGCTGTCGAAATAAAGATATCCGTAATCACGGAATATTTGATTGAAAAAGTTCAGTCCGATCGTGCAAAGCAGATTTTGGGTGGAGCGGGCGATGACCTGGTGAACCTGAATATCCTTTTCCAGCATGCTCATCTCCGGATCGTCAACGACGCGCTTCAGGTCTTCCAGATCTTTTGTCGTGCGCCTCTGCGCCGCGAGATAGGCCATCTGCGGCACCAGGTAACGGCGCGCCTCCAGAATGTTCATCATCACCTCTTGGCCGCCGTCCATATTGAAAGCAGCCTTGATCAGGTCGAAATTGCCGCTTTCCAGATAATTTTTGGCATACAACCCGTCGCCGTGACGAATTTCCAGCAGGCCGAGATTTTCGAGTTTGCGCAGCGCTTCGCGCACGGTAGCCCGATTGACTTGAAAATTTTCCGAAAGTTCCCTCTCCGTCGGCAGTTTGTCGCCCGCGTTGATTTGGCCGGACATAATCTGTTTTTGAATAACGGTGACGATCTCTTCGTGAAGCCGCGAACGCGTTACCGGAGTTGCAAAACTCTTCTGGACCATCGGGATAAACGCTCCTTTTCCTCCCTGCGCAATTGGAGATGTTTGCATAACC
>JAQVQT010000113.1 GCA_028701435.1 Smithellaceae bacterium
TGCTTCTGCCCAAAGACCCCAACGACGACAAAAACGTCTTTCTGGAAATCCGGGCGGGAACCGGCGGCGATGAAGCCGGACTCTTTGTCGGCGATTTGTTCCGGATGTATGCGCGTTACGCTGAAGCTCAGGGCTGGAAAGTGGAAATCGTAAGCTCATCGCCCGCGGGCGGCATGGGCGGCTTCAAGGAAATCATCGCCCAGATTGAAGGCAGGGGCGCCTACAGCCGGCTCAAATATGAAAGCGGCACGCATCGCGTTCAGCGGGTGCCCGTCACTGAGGCGCAGGGGCGCATTCACACCTCCGCCGTCACCGTCGCCATCATGCCGGAGGCGGAAGACGTGGAACTGACCATCGATCAAAACGATCTGCGAATCGACGTTTACCGGTCCACCGGACATGGCGGCCAGAGCGTCAATACCACGGATTCCGCCGTCCGAATCACTCATATCCCGACGGGGCTGGTCGTCACCTGCCAGGATGAAAAATCCCAGCTCAAAAACAAGGTCAAGGCCATGAAGGTCCTGCGTTCCCGGCTTCTGGACGCGATGATTCAGAAGCAAAACGCCGAACAGGCCCAGACGCGCAAAAGCCAGGTCGGATCGGGCGACCGTTCCGAACGCATCCGCACCTACAACTTCCCCCAGGGGCGGATCACCGATCATCGCATCAACCTCACCCGCTACGACCTCGACAGCTTCATCAACGGCAACATCGGCGCCATGATCGACGCCCTTTCCTCACACCACCAGGCGGAACTCCTCAACAAACAGGGATAACCTCCTCCCTAAAAGGGGACGGTTCTATTTATTGGCAGCGATATTTTCGGCTGCTTAGGGGACACCTTAGGAAATTAAGTTTCTAACGGCGGTCAAATTTTAAGTCGATTGCAGTTAAAAGATGAAAAAGCAGCAATGAATTCATATAAATATTTTAAGGATGTTCCCTTCAACTCTTCATGGAAATTTACGGTGAAAGATGATAAACATTCAAATATTCAATGTGTTGCAGAAAGGTAACGTGCCAATTGAAAATAAGCCGTGCCTATAAGCTGTTCGTCGTCACCATTACGCTGCTGCTTGTCATTACCGGCATTACCTCTTTCTATACACTCAAGATTCAAAACGATATTATTCAAAGCGAACAGCATCGCCTGCGTTCGGTGCTGCTGGCCTATGAATTATTTCAAAGCTCCGAAGACTTGACCCGCATGGCGCGCAGTTACGTTTCGACGGGCAATCCAATCTATGAAGAACATTACTACGCAATACTCGACATCCGCAACGGCAAGCGTCCGCGACCGGCAAATTACGACGCAACCTACTGGCATCTCACCGGTGCCGGCAAGGACAAGTCCGTGCCGCATGAAGAACCGGTAGCCCTGCAGGAATTGATGCGGCGCGAACATTTCACGGATGAAGAATTCGCCCTGCTGAAGCAATCCCAGGCGAATTCAGATCATCTGGTCAACATGGAGCAACGGGCTTTTGCCGCCATGAAAGGGTTATATGATGACGGCCGCGGCAACTATACCGTAAAGCGCTCGCCGAATTCCGCCTACGCGGTCAGCTTGTTGTTCAGCGAAAAATACTCCGATGAAAAAGCCGCGATCATGGCTCCGATCAAGCAGTTCATGCACACGATCGATAAACGGACGAATGCTAATTTGCTTTCATTTCAATCCAGGCTCCGGCAGTTGATTATCTTGACGACGTCGCTCATTTCCATCACCCTGCTGGTAGTGCTTCTGAAGACAATCCATACCTTTCAAAGCGTTTTACATCCTGTGAAACGCCTGCTGGGCAAGGTCAATGAAATTGCATCCGGCAACTACGACGCCCGCTGCGCCGTCGATTCTTCAAATGAGATCGGAGAGCTGTGCATGAAATTCAATGACATGGCCGGCGCGCTTCAAACGGACATCATCATGCGCAGACAGGCGGAAGAAGCACTGCGGGAAAGCCTGGATACCATCCGCGGACTCCTGGACAGCGTTGATGCGGGCGTTGTCGTGGTCGACCCCGTCTCCCACGTGATTGAACAGGCCAATTCCCACGCAGCGAATCTTTTTGGCGCTCCACCGCGGGAAATCACAGGACACATCTGTCATCAATTTTTATGCCCGAATGAAATCGGCTGCTGCCCGATCACCGACCTCGGCCAGGAACTGGAAAGCAGGGAATGCGTTCTGCTGCGGGCCGATGGAAGTTCATCTTTCATCATCAAATCCGTCAAAAAGATCCGAATCGGCGGTGAAGAAAAGCTGCTCGAAACGTTTGTGGACATCTCAAAACGCAAAGAGGCAGAAGAACAGATTCGTTACCTGGCAACCCACGATCCAATGACCGGCCTGCCGGTGATGAGACTGGCCAAGGATTTTCTATCCCTGTCCATGCGAAGATCCCGTCGAAACAAGAACATGACAGCGGTTATGTTTGTTGACCTCGATGGTTTCAAGGCCGTGAACGACAACTTCGGCCACGATGCCGGAGATTATGTTCTCCAGCAGGTGGCCAACCGGTTAATCTCCTGTGTAAGGGAAAGCGATACGGTCGCCCGCGTAGGCGGAGATGAGTTTCTGATCATTGCGGATGAAATTCATGTGCTTCAGGATGCATCCCAGATTGCCCGCAAAATCATCGATGTGGTTTCCCGCCCCATCCATATCAACGGAAATGAGGCCGTTGTCGGCACCAGCATCGGAATCGCGCTTTATCCTTCAGACAGTGACGATATGGATCAGTTGATCAAGAAGGCTGATGAAGCGATGTACAGGATTAAGAAAGCCGGCAAGAACGGGTTCGGCTTTGCCGATCAACATTACAGGATCAAATCATGAAAAAGATGATATGCCTGATTCATTCCTGATCCGGCCATCTTATCCATGCTCTATATTTTCCACCCTGAATCTTCTTGACACACAAGACGGCGCTTCCTATACTGCCCTCAACCAAAAGCAAGTTCTTATCAAAAAGATTTTCGCGGACAAGCTGATGGAGCTTTTCCGGCGCGCGGCCGGCCGGGCACAGCAGGCTCAAACCAGAAACCGTTCTTTTCTGAGGCAAGCATGACGTTGAGAAACCTGGGGGGATTTCCGTTTCGCGTAGCCGCTTTGTATGGCCTGATTGCCGGCTTGTGGATCCTGCTGTCGGACCGGCTGATCAGCGAACTCACCACCGATCCCACGAAGATGACCTTTCTGCAGACTTATAAGGGATGGGGATTTGTTGGGGTTACAGCCATATTGCTTTACGTGTTGCTCTATCAAGAGTGGAACAGGTTGCGGCGTGAAATTTCCGCGCGGAAAATGGCGGAAGACAATCTGATGCGGCTGAACATGGAACTTGAAGAGCGCGTCGCCAGGCGCACCGCCGAACTGGCCCGGGCCAAGGAGCGGGCCGAGGCCGCCGACCGCGTCAAATCCGCCTTTCTGGCCACCATGAGCCATGAGTTGCGCACGCCGCTCAACGCCATTATCGGGTTTACCGGCATTATGCTCCAGGGCCTGCCCGGTTCCCTCAGCGACGAGCAGCGCAAACAATTGGCCATCGTGCAGAACAGCGGCCGTCATCTGCTCAATCTCATCAACGATGTTCTCGACATTTCAAAAATCGAAGCGGGCGAGTTGTCCCTGGATCCGACAGTTTTCGACATCGGACAGTCTATCGAAAAAGCGGTCAAGATGGTTTCGCCGTTGGCCGGGCAAAAGGGCATTGCCATCGAAACGGCGATTTCCGGCGAAGTGGGCGCCGCCCGCAACGACCAGCGACGCGTGGAACAGGTTCTCATCAACATGCTTAACAACGCCGTCAAATTCACGGAGGAGGGACGGGTCCTCGTTTCAGGTAGACGAGAAGGGGACCAGTATGTGCTCACTGTTTCCGACACGGGCGTCGGCATCGCGCCGGATGAACTGGCGGCAATTTTCAAGCCTTTTCACCAGAGCGAGACCGGACGGATGCGGCGGCATGAGGGCACGGGCCTTGGGCTCTCCATCTGCAGGAAGATCCTCGATATGATGGGCGGCACAATTGGTGTCGCCAGTACACCGGGGCAAGGCAGCACCTTCACCGTCCGTTTCCCCATAGAAATCAAGACTCTGTAAAGCCGGCCGGTAGGATGGCTCTCTTTTTTGACTACCCCTGGATCGTGAAGCCCTTCTCCCGGAAAAGACGCAAGCAGGCATCCACTACCTCCGGATCATAGAGCAGCCCCCTGTTGAGGGTGATTTCTTCCAAAGCCTTATCAAGCCCCAGAGCGGACCGATAGGGTCTGTGAGTTGCCATGGCTTCCACCACGTCGGCCACCGCCAGGATTCGGGATTCCGGGAGAATCTGGTCTCCCGTGAGACCGTTGGGATACCCGGACCCGTTCATCCGTTCATGATGCTCCAGTACCATTCGGGCAATGGGCCAGGGAAATTCAATGTCTTTCAGAATATCGTAACCGGATTGCGCATGCGTTTGAATCAGGCTGTATTCCAGGTTGGTTAATTTTCTTGGCATAGCGAGAATCTCGGCGGGAACGGAGACTTTTCCGATGTCATGGATGGTGCCGGCAACACGGAGACTTTCGATCCGCTCCTGGGAGAGCCCCATCTCTCTGGCAATGGCGCGGGAAAGATCGGCCACGCGCCGCTGATGGCCCGCCGTGTAAGGGTCCTTTGATTCCACCATCAAAGCGACAGCCTGTACGGTTCCGCCCAGAGCTTTTCTCAGTTGCTCCATGCTGATCTTCCGATCGGTAATGTCATGGGTGAAGCCCTGGAATCCAATCGGCCTGCCTTTATGGTCTTTTTTCAGAGAGACTGAGATTTCGTTGACCCCTATCGTTCCGTCTTTTCTGATGATTGCAACTTCGAGGGACTTTACCGGTTCGCCTGTTTCGTAGATTCTTCTGAAGGCCTGATAGGTTTTCTTGGCATTTTTTTCATCCTGATACTGCCGGTTGTTCATGCCGATCAATTCATCTCTGGAATAACCCATGTTTTTGGTCTCCGCTTCATTCACAAAGGTATAATTCCCCGCAAGGTCCACCTCGAAATATCCGTCCACCATTTCCTCAATGATCGTGCGATATTTTTCTTCGCTCCGCCGCACGGCATCTTCCGCCTGTTTGCGATCGGTGATGTCCTGAAAGGCACCCTGCACTTTAATGATCTTCCCGGCGTCATTTTTTACGGCTTCTCCGATCGTTCTAACCCAAACCCGCTTTCCTCCGGCAGTGATAATCTCCATTTCTTCATTATAGGGTATGCCTTTTTGTGCACAATCCGTAAAAACCTTTGTGATTCTTTCTCTCCACTCGGGCGGGTAAAAGCTGATGCCCTGTTCCACCGAAGGGGAGTATCCGGGGGGCATTTCGTGGATGGCCGCCACTTCATCGGACCAGATCACACGGTTTTCTTGGAGATTGACGCTCCATCCGCCCAGTTTCGCCTTTTCTCCCGCGATCCGGAGCAGGGCGTGGGTTTCTTTCTCTTTTTCCTCCGCCCGCATGCGTTCCGTGATGTCGCTCATAAAATTCAACGTGGCGGGTCTGCCTTTCCAGTTTATGATGACGACATCCAGCTCCACCCACCGGAAACCGCCGTCTTTATGAAGAATACGGAAGGAATAGCGCGGGGGAATCGATTCACCCTTGATGCGTCTGGCATGCCGGTCTATGACCATTTCGCGGTCATTCACATGGATGAAATCGACAAAGGGCCTGGACGTGATTTCCTCGCCGGAATGACCGGTGATTGTGACGGTCATGGGATTGCCAAACACCATTTTGCCGTCTAGGGCGACAAAGATGGCCTCCCCGGCATTCTCAAAGAGGATTCGATATTGTTCTTCGCTTTCGCGTAGAACTTCTTCCACTTTTTTTCTCTTTTTTATATTTATGAGAAGCAAAAGAATAAGAAATGTCTCCACGAGGACAAGGATCAAGCCCCCGATGATATGCCGTTTATAGGCATCCCAGAAGGTGGGTGTCCGGTATTCGAACTTGCTTTCCCGCGGCAGGCGGTTCTCGTCGATTCCCC
>JAQVQT010000114.1 GCA_028701435.1 Smithellaceae bacterium
GCGTTGCCGAACCCGGATTATTCTAAAACCATTCCCCACTCGGTTTTTATGATCTTTCAGGCGATGTTTGCCATCATCACACCGGCCTTGATCATTGGGGCGTATGCGGAACGCGTGAAGTTTTCCGCTTTCCTGCTCTTTACCGTTTTATGGGCAACGTTTGTCTATGATCCGCTGGCGCACTGGGTGTGGAACCCGGGCGGATGGCTGCGCGGTTTGGGCGCGCTCGATTTTGCGGGCGGCATCGTCGTGCATGTGAGCTCCGGCATTTCGGCGCTGGTTTTGGCCATTCTTTTGGGCAAACGCATCGGATACAACCATAAACCGATCCGTCCCCACAATCTGCCGTTTACGGTTCTGGGAGGTGCGCTTCTATGGTTTGGCTGGTTCGGATTTAACGCGGGCAGCGCGCTTGCGGCTGACGGCCTGGCGGGGAACGCCATGGTCGCCACCCACATGGCCACGGCGGCCGCCGGTTTTACCTGGGCCCTTATGGAATGGCGGCACAACGGCACGCCGACCATTCTCGGTGTGGTCACCGGTGCGGTGGCAGGCCTTGTCGCCGTCACCCCGGCCTGCGGTTTTGTCTCCCCGATGCATGCGATGTTGATCGGCATCCTGGTCGCCATGATCTGCTACGCGGCGGTCGCCGTGATCAAAAGCAAGATCGGCTATGACGATTCGCTTGACGCTTTCGGCGTGCACGGCGTGGGCGGCACGTTCGGAACCTTTGCCACCGGCATCTTCGCGCAAAAAGCCATTAACCCCGGCGGGGCGGACGGCCTGCTTTTCGGCAATGCTCATCAGCTCGCCGTGCAAAGCCTGCTGGTTGTCGTGGCCATAGTCTTTGCCGTCGTCATGACCTTCATCCTCTTCAAGATCGTGGATGCCGCCATCGGCATGAGAGTCAAAGAGAAGCATGAAATCATCGGCCTGGATCTGACCCAACAGAGCGAAGCCGCTTACACCGTGATTGAATAGGAGGACAACACCATGAAATTAGTCATCGCCATCATACAGCCTCACAAACTGGAGGCCGTCAAAAGAGAACTGGAAGCCGTGGACGTCAACCTGATGACCGTCACCAATGTGGTGGGACAGGGAAGGCAAAAAGGCGTCACGGAAGTCTATCGGGGGGCCAAAGAAGCGGGCGGCCTGATCAATAAAGTCCGCCTCGACATCGCCGTCAACGAAGACTTTGTGGAACCGACCATTGCCGCCGTTACCAAGGGCGCGCACACCGGATCGGTCGGAGACGGCAAAATCTTTGTCGTGGAACTTGCCGAATGCATCCGCATCAGCTCCGGCGAACGTGGCGGCGTTGCCATCGGGTGATGGCATTTTAAGGAAACAATATAAATCATAAGGAGAACAGGGAACCATGAACAGATATATCAATAAAAACATAATAATAGCGCTGCTGACGTTGATGCTGACGTCCATGCCGATCGCGGCGGAGGCGGCGGAAGAATCCCAATCCGCCGGACAAAAACAGCAGGAAGATAAATTGACCGGTGAGGTTGCCGCCAGTGTTTTGAGCGCCTATATCTGGAGAGGCCAGGAAATGACGCGCGACAGCGTGGTGATCGAGCCGTCGTTTACCGCAAACTACAAAGGTTTTACCGCCACCCTCTGGGGAAATCTGGATACCCGCCCCTACGAGGCCGGAGACGGCAGGCATTCATCCACCTGGTCTGAAACGGATTTTACTCTGTCTTATGCGCATGAATTCGGCCCGGTGAAGGCAGGCGCGGGCTACATCTATTACGGCCTTGCGGGCATGACGCCGCACGGGATGGACCTGTTGGATGCCGAGGAGCTTTTTGTTTCGCTGGGCCTCAACACGATTTTGGCGCCCACGCTGACGGTTTATAAGGAAATCAATCATTACCATCAATGGTACGCGACGCTGGGCGTTTCTCACACCTTCAGCCTTCATGAAAGGGTCGGTTTGAAACTGGCGGCGCAGGCCAGCTATCTGAAAAGTGAGGATGCGACAACCTATCCGAAATTTGACAGCAACTCAGTGGCCACCATGGACAAGTTCAATAATTTCCATGATGGCGTGGTTGCCCTTTCCCTGCCGGTTGCCGTGACCGGGAATCTGACCATTACGCCGACCGCCTCCTGTGTGTTTCCGCTTTCCGAAGATGCGAAATACGAGATGAGAGCGCGGGGTTTGAAGGGTACGGCCAATCCATCTGACCGGGACAGTTCCTATCTGTATGGAGGCGTAATACTGAGTTTTGTTTTTTAGACCGTCCCAAAACCGCACGCTCAAGGAAAAAGAAATCCTGCCGGCCGGAGCGGAAAGGCATCCATCATTTGACGGCCGAGGTTCTTTCGCTTCGGCTGTTGAAGAAATGCTGGCACGGCAATTGCTCCGCGGAAGAGGTTGATGAGAACTGGAATATGGCCGTTTTGAATTTACCGGTCATGGTTTACTGCAGATTTTATAATCCCTGCTGAGGGGTCGTCTAACGGTAGGACGCCAGGTTCTGGCCCTGAAAATTGAGGTTCGAGTCCTTGCCCCTCAGCCATCGGCTCCATTTTGAAAGGCCAATGCTGATGAAACTGATCATTGCCGTCGTGCAATCCGACAAGCTCAAAGACGTCAAACAGGCGTTGCGAGACGTGAACGTGGGAAAAATCACGGTGTCCACCGTGGTCGGCTGCGGCGCGCAGGTCGGGAAAACCGACACGCGCGACGGAGTCATTACCAACGGCGACCTCCTCGACCGGGTGCGCTTTGAAATTGCCGTAAACGACGACTATGTCAAACCCACGCTGGAAGCCGTCATTCGGGGAGCGCGCACCGGCAGCATCGGCGACGGTAAAATTTTCATCGTTCCTCTGGAGGAATGCATTCGAATCCGCACGGGAGAAACCGGCAGGCTGGCCATCGGATGATGCTTTCCGCAATTGCCTCATAACGATATTTTACTTTCTTTTTTATCCAACAGACAAAATGGTTTTCTCTTTGCATTAACCTGCGGAGACGGACAAAATACCGGTTGATATTCGTACAATTTTGTTACATTGTCCTGAAACGGGTCAGGAAACGACCGGTAAAAACCAATGCCGAATCAGCGGAGCGAAACAACGTGAGCATCCACAGTTATGAAGAATTAGCGGCCCTGCACGCCATATCCAAGATCCTTGCGCAGCCGATGGATTTGAGGGATCAATTGGAGCAAATCCTTCATGAAATGAGTTTGCGCCTCGGAATGCAGCGCGGCATGATATCGCTTTTGGATCACGAGAAAAAGGAAGCATGGCTGGACATCGCCCACGACGTCAACATTGACGGAATGGAAGTTTCCTACAAACCGGGAGAAGGCATTACCGGCATGGTGGCGGAGACCGGCCGCCCGATGGCCGTGGCGAATCTGGGGCAGGAAACCCACTTTCTGGACCGCACCGGCGCGAGGCGACATCTGAACCGCGCAGAGCTTTCCTTTTTATGCGTTCCCATTATCTATGACGCGAGCGTGGTCGGAGTTTTATCCGCCGACAAGGTGGCCAAGCAGGTTGAAGACCTGGAAAAAGAACTGGCCATGATGAGCTCGGTGGCCGAACTAATGGCCAAAGCCGTTCATATCCGCGCGCTCGAAGAAGAAAACCGCCGACTGCGCAAAATTGTCGGACAGCAGCATGCGCCTTCCATGGATATCATCGGCCATTCCAAAGCCATTCAGGAAGTCTTCGGCCTGGTGGCGCAGGTTTCCGATTCCAACACGACGGTCCTGATCACCGGCGAAACGGGCACGGGCAAGGAATTGATTGCCCGGGCGATTCACAACAATTCCCCGCGCAAAGGCGGGCCGCTGGTGCAGGTCAACTGCGCGGCGATTCCCGATACGCTCATTGAGAGCGAACTGTTTGGCCATGAAAAAGGCGCGTTTACCGGCGCGCTGCAGACGCGCCGCGGCCGCTTTGAAGAAGCCAACGGCGGCACGATCTTTCTGGATGAAGTGGGCGAATTGTCCGCCGCCGCTCAAGTGAAGCTTCTGCGCGTTCTGCAGGAAAAACGCTTTCAGCCGCTGGGCTCGTCTAGAGTGATCCACGTCAATGTGAGGATCATCGCCGCCACGAATCGCAATCTGGAGCAGGATATCATCGCCGACCGTTTCCGGGCGGATCTGTTTTACCGCCTCAATGTTTTCCCCGTTTATCTGCCGCCGCTCAGGGAACGGGGCAGCGACGTCATCCTGCTGGCCGATCATTTTCTGCTCAAGTACAGCAAGGAAATGGGCAAGAACGTCAAAAAGATCTCCACGGCCGCCATTGAAGCGTTTCTGTCTCACAAGTGGCCGGGCAATGTCCGCGAACTGGAAAACTGCATCGAGCGGGCGGTGCTCCTGACCAAAACGGACACCGTGGACTGCCTGCATCTGCCTCCTTCCCTCCATGCCGGGGAAAAATCATTGGAGCGCAGGGACCGCAGTAAGCTGTCGTCTGTCGTCGAGGCGCAGGAGAGAACGCTGATTATCGACGCGCTCACGGAAACCGGCGGCAACCAGACCAAAGCAGCCAAGCTTCTGGGAACCACGAAGCGCATCATTCAATATAAAATATCGAAAATCGGCATCGACCCGAAAAAATTCAGCAAGAAAAATAAAGAAGCTGACGGCTAGAGCCGGCATATTTATGAGATTGCTTCGTCACTTCGTTTCACGCAAAGACCGTCGTTTAGCAAATTATTTTTCTTGCGGAATCCGGAATGAAAATTTCACGCCTCCCGCAAATCTGAACAAAAATGTCTTGATATTATGCAAAAGAACATTTTTGTTGCTCGAATCAAAGGACAGGATTGTCTTTACACTCTTCAAAAAAGCTAACCTCATATAATTTATAGGTAAAACATATTTATTCGGCACTGGCACGACTCTGGCAATTAGCCTGTTGGGTTGAAATGCACGAAGGAGAGACGATGTGTCGTTTATTTGCCGTAACATCCAATAATCCGCTATCGCCGATGATGGCCATCAACGCACTGAATGTCATGAAAGAGGGACATGACGGCTCCGGCGTAGGGTTGTTCATGACGGACCTGGGCGGCGAGTTCGAAAAATTCAAAAACGAGCCGATCCTGTCCGGCATCTTTTCCAATGAAGGAATCAAAGCCCTGGACCGCTTCATGATCGATCAGGATTTCATGGTCAAATACAAACTGTCCTTCCGTCCGGCAAAAACGGCGCCTTCGGGAACACCAAAAAGGGACAACTACGTCATTCGGGTTTATGAATATCCGGCCGAATGGGAAAACCTGAGCCGGGAGGAAATCGATTACCGTCTGATGATGGTTCAGCTTCAGCTTCGGCGGATGGGCGAAAAAGATCAGTCCATGCTGATCTTCAGCTTCTGGCCGGATGTGATCATCCTCAAGGAAGTGGGGGACCCGCTGGCGGTCGCCGAGTATCTGGGTCTGGACCGCAAGGATCTCACCGCCCGAATGATCCTGAGCCAGGGACGCCAGAACACCAACTACTCCATCGATATTTACGCCTGTCATCCGTTTTTCATCCAGGGCATGGCGACAATGACCAACGGCGAGAACACCGCATTTGTGCCGATCCGGGAATTTCTGATGTCGCGCAATTTTCCCGGCTACACCGGCTACCAGTCGGACTCGGAGGTATTTACGCACATCCTGCATTATATGCGCAACAAACTCGGGCTGGGCATGGAAATGTACAAGCACATCATCACGCCGCTTCGGGACGAGGAGCTGGCGCGTCATCCCGACGGGCGGACGCTGAGAAACCTGAAGCAGAGCTGCCGGCCGCTGATCATCGACGGACCCAACTGCGTCATCGGCTGTCTGCCGGACAAGTCGATGTTCATGGTGCAGGATTCCAAGAAACTTCGCCCCGGCGTGGTGGGCGGCCGCCCCGGCATTTTCGCGTTTTCCTCGGAAATGTGCGGTCTGGACGCCACCATTCCGGAGCGCGACATCAATCTGGATGATCAGCCGATGCGATATGAAACCGTTCTGGTCCGCCGCGAGCGGCAGGAGATAGA
>JAQVQT010000115.1:0-3122 GCA_028701435.1 Smithellaceae bacterium
AAAGACGCGCAGGAGGCGCTGGATCGCGCGTCCATCACCGTCAACAAAAACGGCATTCCCTTTGACACGCTGGGGCCGATGATCACCAGCGGCATTCGGATCGGCACGCCGGCGCTCACAACCCGCGGCATGAAAGAAGATGAAATGCGCCTGATCGCCTCCCTGATCGCCGAGGTGATCCATCACATCAACGACGAGCGGAAGATTCAGGCCGTCGCCGGAAAAGTGAAGACGCTTTGTGACCGGTTTCCGCTCTACGCGAGCAGGATTCAGGGGTAAACAAAGCATTCGGCAGGGCACAGGCTGCCGGCCAGAAAGCGGAATGATATGTCGGAAAACAACGCGCCGTCTCACCGTCGGCCGGATCAGGTCCGCTCCCGTCCCGCATGGGATGAGTATTTCATGGATATCGTCGAGCTGGTTTCGAGGCGCAGCACCTGCCTGAGAAGGGCCGTCGGGGCCGGACTGGTCCGCGACAAAAGAATTCTGGCCACCGGATACAACGGCGCCCCTTCCAAACTGCAGCATTGCCTCGAGATCGGCTGCCTGCGCGAGCAGCTTCACGTGCCGTCGGGCGAACGCCACGAATTGTGCCGCGGTCTGCACGCGGAGCAAAACGCGATCATTCAGGCCGCGCTGCACGGCGTCAGCGCGAAGGGCTCCACCCTGTACTGCACGCATCACCCCTGCGTGATTTGCGCCAAGATGATCATCAATGCCGGTATCGCGCGCATTGTGATCCGCGACAGCTACAGCGACGCCCTGGCCGCGGATATGCTGCGGGAAGCCGGCATCAGCGTTGAAACGTTGAAGACTCCATAAAGGATCGGCACGCAAACGTCATGAAATGTCCTTTTTGCGGCGACGCGGAAAACAAAGTCATCGATTCCCGGATCAGCAAAGACGGCAAGGCCATCCGCCGCCGCCGCGAGTGCATGGGCTGTTCCCGCCGCTTCACGACGTATGAATACGTGGAAGACATTCTGCCGATGGTTGTCAAAAAAGACGGGCGTCGCGAGCCGTTTGACCGGACGAAAATACGCAACGGCGTGCGAACGGCCTGCGAAAAACGGCCGATCAGCACGGAGGACATTGAGAAGCTGGTGGAGAGCGTGGAAGCCGCCTGCCAGGAGTTTCAGGGCGAGGAAATCCCCTCTTCGGCCATCGGCGAAAAGGTGATGGCCGAACTCAAAGCCCTGGACGGCGTCGCTTACGTCCGGTTCGCTTCGGTGTACCGGCAGTTTCGAGACGTGGCGGAGTTCATGTCCGAATTGAAGGACTTGTTGAGCAAAGGCAAAAAATAATGTTTACCGGCATTGTCGAAGGATTGGGAAAAGTCGTCCGCCTCACCGTCAAAGGGGCGGATGCCGTTCTGGAAATCGACGCGGGAATCGACATGACGGAGGTGTCCCCGGGTGACAGCATCGCGGTCAACGGCGCCTGCCTCACCGTCACCTCCAAAAAAGCTAAGGTTTTCTGCGCCGATGTTTCCGCCGAATCGCTTTCCCGGACCACGCTGAAACATCTGCAGGCGGGGCACAGCGTCAATCTGGAGAAATCCCTGCGCGCCGGAGGATTTTTGGGCGGCCATTTTGTGCTGGGTCATGTGGACGGCACCGGCCGCATTCTTTCCAGAACCCAGAAGTCCGGCTCCATCATCTTTGCCGTTGAATCCTCCGAATCGCTGTCGCGCTACATCGTGGAGAAGGGATCGGTGGCCATCGACGGCATCAGCCTGACCGTGAACAAGCTTGAAAAAGGCCGGTTTTATGTTAATATCATTCCGCATACGGCCGTCCACACGACACTGACGGGAAAAAAAGAGGGCGAATGGGTGAATATTGAAACGGATATTCTGGGCAAGTACGTGGAAAAGTTATTGCAAACCCCGCGGGGAATCGATAAGGATTTTCTAGCCGAACACGGCTTTATCAAATAAACGAAGGATGAAACATGGCAGTCAGTAAAATATCGGAAGCAATCGAAGACATCCGCAACGGGAAGATGGTGATTCTCGTGGATGATGAAGACCGGGAAAACGAGGGCGATCTCTGCATGGCGGCGCAGTTTGTCACGCCGGAAGCGATCAATTTCATGGCAAGGCTGGGACGCGGATTGATTTGCCTGACCGTCAATGAAGACATCGCCTCGCGCCTGAAGCTTAACCTGATGGTCAAGGATAATCAGGCGCGATTCGGCACGGCCTTTACCGTCTCCATCGAAGCGCGCCACGGCGTGACCACCGGCATTTCCGCGGCGGACCGCGCCACGACGATTCTGGCGGCGGTCAATCCCGCGGCCAAACCGGAGGATATTGTCAGCCCCGGACATGTATTTCCGATTCTCGCGCGCAAGGGCGGCGTTCTCGTGCGCACGGGCCAGACCGAGGGATCGGTGGACCTGTGCCGCCTGGCCGGACTGACGCCGGCGGGCGTGATCTGTGAAGTCATGAAGGACGACGGCACCATGGCGCGCATGCCGGACCTGGAAATCTTTGCCCGCGAGCACCAACTCAAGATCGTCACGATTGCCGATCTGATCGACTATCGAATGCAGCATGAATCGCTCATTCGCCGCGTGGCCGAAGCCTCGCTGCCGACGCTGTACGGCGGCGACTTCAAGATCATCGTATATGAAAACGACGTGGACGACATGCAGCACATCGCGCTGGTCAAGGGAGAAATCCACAAGGAAGACGAAGTCCTGGTGCGCGTACATTCGGAATGCTGCACCGGCGACATTTTCGCATCGGCCCGCTGCGACTGTGGCGATCAGCTTCACCGCGCGATGGAAATGATCGAGGAGGAAGGAAAAGGCGTCATTGTCTATATGCGCCAGGAGGGGCGGGGCATCGGCCTGGTCAACAAGATCAAAGCCTACGCGCTTCAGGATGAAGGCCAGGACACCGTTGAAGCCAATATCGCGCTGGGCTTCAAGGCCGATCTGCGGGATTACGGCATCGGCGCGCAGATTCTGGCGGATCTGGGCGTGCACAAGATGCGGATGATGACCAACAATCCCAAGAAGATTGTCGGCCTGGAAGGGTACGCCATTGTCGTGACCCAGCGGGTCCCGATAGAGATTCCTCCCAACGAAAATAACATCCGGTATATGACCACCAA
>JAQVQT010000115.1:3222-4707 GCA_028701435.1 Smithellaceae bacterium
AAGGATGGTGCTGAATCATGCCGAAGATCATTGAAGGAAAAATTGTCGCCAAAGGGATGAAATTCGCGATCGCCGCAAGCCGGTTCAACGATTTCATCAGCGGACGCCTCATCGACGGCGCGGTGGACACGCTGGTCCGGGCGGGAGCGGAGGAGAAAGACATCGCCATTTACAAGGTTCCCGGCGCGTTTGAACTGCCGCTCGCCGCAAAAAAGCTGGCCAAAAGCGAGCGCTTTGACGCGGTCATCTGCCTGGGCGCGGTGATCCGCGGCGCGACGCCGCATTTTGAATACGTCAGCGCGGAAGTGTCCAAGGGGATCGCCAGCGTGGGGCTGGACGCGGAAGTCCCGGTGGTCTTCGGCGTTCTGACGACGGACACCATCGAACAGGCCATTGAACGGGCGGGCACCAAGTCCGGCAACAAAGGCGCGGATGCGGCGATGGCGGCCATTGAAATGGTGGACCTGTTCAAAAAAATGAACGCGTAAGGCAAAAAGCAGGACAACGACGGAATGATCCGGCGCTGTGACGTCTGAGGATTCAATGCAGGAGCGGAGAAAGGCGCGCGAAGTCGCCTTGCAGGTTCTTTACAGTTTGAATTTTGTCAACCTGGACACGGAAAGCGCCCAGGAGCTTTTCTGGGGGAATTTTGTCGCTCCCAAATCGGCCAGGGATTTTGCGGCCATGCTGATTTCCGGCGCCTGGAGCCATCGGGAAGAACTGGACCGGCTCATTGCCGATTGCTCGGACAACTGGTCGCTGGGAAGAATGTCCAAGGTGGACATCAGTATTTTGCGGATGGCCGTCTTTGAGTTTCTCTACTGCAACGACATTCCGCCCAAAGTCAGCATCAACGAAGCGGTCGATCTGGGAAAAACGTTCGGATCGGAAAACTCCGGCGCGTTTATCAACGGCATCCTGGATGCCCTCCATTTGAAACTACAAAAAAAACATGCAGATCACCCTATCCACTCAGCCGCCCGACCGGCAAAAGCATAAATGTCTGGTTTTGGGTTTCTTCGATGATGAAAAGCCCCCGCGCGGCATTTGCGGCCTGATGGACTGGCGCCTCAACAGCCTGATTTCCAGGGAAATCAAACAGGGACACCTGCGGGGCGAGTTCAAGGAACAGGCGGCGATTCCCTGGCCGGAGCGAATGGACGCGGAGCTGCTTTTTCTTTTCGGCTTGGGCAGTCTTGCCGATCTATCCTATGAAAGGATTTACGAAGCGGCTTATACGGTGATGACCGCGGCAGGCAAAATGAAGCTGTGGGAATTTTCGTTTGATCTGCCCGGGGACGGTCGTTCGATGCTGTCTGCAGCCGGCGTGCTGGAGGCCACGCTTACCGGTTTTTTTGACTGCCTGTCGGAGGACATCGCCAGGCTGACCCATACGAATGTCTGCCTGGTCACATCGCCTCAAAACCTGAAAGAGGTCGCCCTCGGCATGAAACGATTTAATGAAAATGTGCGGCACCTGGGATC
>JAQVQT010000115.1:4807-5966 GCA_028701435.1 Smithellaceae bacterium
ATGGGTGAATGAGAAAGGGTGAAGGCGAAGATTCGCCGGGGTCAGCGATTCAGAAACGTCATGGCCAGGATATTGCTGTTTCCTTCCCGGCGATAGGCCACCCGGTCGGTCATCTTGCGGATAAAAAATACGCCCATGCCGCCGATCTTGCGTTTCGTCAGATCAGATTGAACGTCCGGGTCCGCCAGCGACAGGGGATCGAAAGCCACGCCCGAGTCGTGGATCTCGATCGTCAGCTCTGGATCGTCCGAAACCAGACAGCGCACTTCAACCTGCCCCTGGTTTTGAGCGTAGCCATGCACGAACACATTGACCAGCGCCTCCTCCGCAACCAGTTCAATCCGGTTCAGGGCGCTTTCGGAAAACCCCCGTTTTTTTGCCTCAGCCCGAATGAAAGTCAGCAGTTCATGCAAGCTTTCCACCCGGGCGGGCATTTTCTTCATGATCATGGACGCATCCTGCCGACGCTACTTGATGGCGTCTTGAGCCGCTCCCAGAGTGTCAAACGCGGGAATCAGAGCAATAAAACCCGAAATGGTAAAAACGTCTTTCACATTGTCCCGGAGTCTGGCCATGCACAATTTCCCGTCACGCGCCTTCATTTTCTTAGCCGTAGTCAGAAAGACTCTCAGGCCGGCGCTGCTGATATAGTCGAGTCCCTGCAGATCGAAAATCAGCTTTTTCCCCGGCTGTTCAAACCACTGATTGAGCCGCTCCTCCAGCTGAGGGACGGAAACGGCATCCAGTCTTCCTGTAATGGCAAAGACGGCAATGTCTGACTCATTGGTAACGACGATTTCCATAGGTGTGCTCCTTATCGTGATGGCTCGAATCTGAAAAAAGCATTCGGACGGCGCGAGTATAGAAAGAACATCGGCGTCTGTCAATAAGTTTTAAGTTTTAAGTTTTAAGTAATTAGGATTTAAGTGACTATCCTTTAAGGAATTAAGTTTGGGGACTCGCGCGAAGACGGGGCATCCGGAAGGGACGACTCAACCCTCAACCCTCAACCCTTAAAACTTAATACTTAAAACTTAATACTTAATACTTGATACTTAACTCCTTGAATCAAAAACTTTCGTTTTGAGTGAAGTTTATGCTATAGGGATGCAAATATTTTACAGTCGGAGGAGAACCGAACCCCATGATCTACAATGAA
>JAQVQT010000116.1:0-3363 GCA_028701435.1 Smithellaceae bacterium
GGATGAAAAAAAACAAGCCGGATCTGTATGCTTCGGTCCATAAATTTCTGGACGCGAAGGACTACGCCATTTTTCTGGCCACCGGCAATTATGTGACGTCCTATGACATGGCCAACGTCACCTGGCTTATGGATACGCGCAATAAGGACATCAGGAAGTGGGTCTGGTCGGAAGAGATTCACAAAATGTACGGACTCGATTCCCGCAAAATGCCCGAGCTCAGGGCATCCACCGCGATTGCCGGCAGCGTGACCGCGGATTTTGCCGCAAAAACCGGCGTCCCGGCAGGCCTTCCCGTCGTGACCGGCTGCGGCGACCTTCTTGCCTCGGCGATCGGCTCCGGCGCCATCGAAATGGGGCAACTGCATGTGAATATCGGCACGGCCGGCTGGGTCGCCACGCACCATCCCGGAACCGCGATCGATACGCAACACTACGTCGGCGCCATCGTGTCGGGCATTCCGGGCAAATTTCTTTTGATCAGCAAGCAGGAAACCCTGGGCGCGGCGCTGGACTGGCTGAAGGGCATGCTGTATCCTTCAGAACATCTGCCCGGGAAATCCACGTCCGAGATTTATCAGATCATGGATGCGGAAGCGGCCCAATCTCCTCCCGGTGCGAATTCCGTTTTGTTGACCCCGTGGCTTTTCGGGGAGCGGTCGCCCATTAACAATCCGTATCTGCGGGGACAGATCTTCAATATCAGCATGAACACGACGCGGGCCGATCTCTGCCGGTCGGTCATGGAGGGGGTTGCCCTGAACATTCGCTGGGGTATGGAATACGTGGAAAAAATGTCTCTGAAAAAGAGCCGACCGACTACAGACGAAGTCCGGCTGATCGGCGGCGCTTCGAAAAGCGACATCTGGTGCCGGATTTTTGCGGACGTTTTGCAAAAGCCGATTGTGCAGATGAAAAACGCTCAGATGGCCTCCGCGCAGGGCGCGGCCGCCGTCGCGATGGTGGCTTTCGGCATTTACAAGGATTTCAGCGAGATTGACCGAATGCTGCAAAAAGGCAGGCTTTTCCAACCGAATCCCGGCGTCGCGACTCTGTATGACAAGCTTTACCGTCAATATCAGGCGCTGTATAAAAACAACCGAAGCGCGTTTCGTGATCTCAACCATTAAGGAGCGTCAGTCATGAAACGTTTCATCGATAGCTGCCAGGACGAAACTTTCGATATGCTGGTGATCGGGGGCGGCATCTCGGGCGCCTGCGTCGCATACGACGCGGCCAGCCGGGGCCTGAAGGTCGCGCTGGTGGAAAAAAGCGATTTCGGCGGGGCGACCTCCGCCGCCACGTCCAAGGTGATCCACGGCGGCCTGCGGTATTTGAAAACCTTTGAATTTGGTCTGGTGCGCGAGTCGCTCAAAGAGCGCAGAGTCATGGGGAACATCGCCCCGAATTTCATCTACCCCACGCCCTTCATGTTCGTCAATCCGACCTTTGTCATGAAGATCGGCCTGTGTCTTTACGATTGGCTTGCGTTTGACAAGAAATTCACCTGGGACAAGAGCAAGAAAATTCCCAATCACTACAGCCTTTCCAGGGAAGAAGTCATTCAGCAGGCGCCGAACGCGAAACGGGAAGGACTCACGGGCGCCTGGGTTTATTATGACAGCCTCAATATTTTCCCCGAGCGACTGACGCTGGCCTTTTTGAAATCGGCCGTTCACTATGGCGCCAAAGTCTCCAATCACGCCCGAATGGAAGGGTTTGTCATGGAGGGCGGCAGAGTTTCCGGTATTGTAGTGCGGGACCTGATGAACCACCAAACGCACACCCTGAAAGGGAAGCTGACCGTCAACTGCGCCGGGCCCTGGGCGGACATGGTGCTGAAAATGGCCGGAAAAGGGGCGGCGCAGGATTCCATCCGCCGCTCGGAAGGCATTCATCTGATCGTCAGGAATCTGGTGGAGAAACAGGCCGTCGGTACCATGACCCCGACAGGCCATTTCTTTCTGATCCCCTGGCGGAACTATTCGCTGATCGGCACGACGGACAAGGAATATCCCGGAACGCCTGACGATTATCATGTGACCGGGCAAAGCATTCAGGAACTGCTGGACACGGTGAACAAAGATTTCGGCAACGACAATCCCATCCGGCACGGGGATGTCCTCTACGCGTATGGGGGGCTCAGGCCTCTGCTGGGTTCCGGGGAAGGGGACATTCACACCATCACCCGCAAGTATGAGATTTACGACCATGCCGACGAGGGGCTTCCCGGCCTGATCACGGCCGAAGGGGGCAAATACACGACCAGCCGGAATCTCGCGCAAAATGTTTTAAAGACGGCGGAAAAAAGACTGGGCAGACTTCGGCCGTGCGTCACGCACAGGCAACGGCTCGTCGGAAGCGAAATCGACGATATGGAAGGATTCATCGAAGCTATCAAGCTGGGAAACCGGGATTTTTCGGAAACCACCGTCGAATATCTCGGCCGGAATTACGGCACGGAGTATGACCGGGTGCTGAAGCTGGCCCGGCAGGATCAAACCCTGGCGGAGGTTTTGAACGACGACGGCGAGATCCTGGCGCAGGCCGTCTATGCCGCCCGAGAAGAAATGGCCCGGACACTGGCCGACGTGGTTCTGCGCAGAACGGGTATCTGCACGCTGGGGAATCCGGGGAAGGAGATCCTGATCAAGGTAGCCGCCGCGGTTGCCCGGGAACTGAACTGGAACAAAGCAAGGACGGAACGCGAGGTCGAAGAGGTGGAAGCGATCCTGAAGGTTCCGGCGCCGTGACGACGTCCGTGCGGACGATTTACCTCGTTTTGGCAGCCGCGAAAGATTGAAACAGCATTCCCAGCATTCGGCCCACGTCCTTCAGAATCCCGGCGGTGATTTCGTCAAGGAAGGAAAGAGAGGGAAGGCTGCCCTCTTTGAAAATTACCCTGGCCGCGTCGGCGGAGCATTGATTGGTCTGTGCGGCCGTCTCCGTGGGGCCGCCGGGGTCCACGCGGCTGAAAACATCCAGCAGATCCCCGCCGTATTGATCGAGGAAAAAATAAAAAACCGGGTTGAACTGTTTTCTGGCCTTTTTCATATAAGCCGGCAGTCGGCTTTGAACGTCTCCGGACGCGCTCCGTCCTTCGCTCGCTCCCCGCAAAAGGGCTTCCCCGAAAGGCTCGAAACCTTCGCGAAAACGGCGTTCGACATACACCTCATAACTCTGATGCACCGCGGAAGCCGTCCGGAAAAGCGTCTTTCCGGAAAAGATGTTTTTCATGAGGAAAAAAGCGGGCAGCGCCTTCACGTGAAAAGGATTGCCCAGATCCGCCAGGTAGTGGCAGCACCGGGAAAGGTAGCGCCATCCCCAGTAGTCGTTGCCGTTTTCAAAAGCGAGCGAGGCGAA
>JAQVQT010000116.1:3463-5961 GCA_028701435.1 Smithellaceae bacterium
ACCGCCGCGTCGATCGCCTGACGGAGCGCGCGGGCGCCGGCCCTCGGGCCGCCCGGATGGGCGTGAATACCGCCGCCCGACCCGATCATCGTGTCTTTGCCCAGCGTGTTGACGATGTCCGCCACGTTGGCCGGCGTGATCCCGCCCGACGGCATGGGCAGCGAGGGCTTCAGGCCGCCCATCGGGTAGGTCAGATTGCGCACGGTGCTCATGAAGCGGTCGTGCATGTACATGGCCTTTCCGCCGAGAGAGAAGGGCAGAACGACCGAGTCCGCTCCGCACAGACGGGCAAATTTGCCTAAAATGAGCGGCGAGGCGATTCCCTGTACGGGCGACATAAAGTAGGCGCCGGCCAGATCCATGTGAGCCAGGATCGGAACGGAAATGGCCGGATCATCGGCCAGGGCGCGCATGGCTTCCGGACCGACGGAAAGATAATTCACCATCATCGCGTTTACGCCGGCATCGACGCAGCGCCTGGCCAGGTCGAACATTCGCGGCAGGCGGTCGGTGATGTTGACGGCATAAAGGGTGTGTTCGCCGGTTTCTTCATACACTTCCTTTTCGATTTTCATATAGGCCCGGACGCGTTTGACCGCGTCGTTGTAGCGCATGCTGGCAATCAGTTCGTCGTCCTTGATCACATCGCAGCCGCCCATTGCCGCCTCCCGGAAGAGCTTGGCGCCGACTTCCAGCGGATAACCGCTGCAGGGCTTGATCATGTTGTTGAGCAGCGGACGGCCCTTTTTGAGCCCCAGCGCCTTCCACCATCCGTCCGCGCCGAATTTCGGCCCGTTGTACTGGCAAAGCGTCGCTTTGGGGAGCCGAAGGTCCAGGAGTTTGAAGTTGGGAACCAGCGAGATGTTCCCGATGACGGCCGTCAGCATCATGGGAAGCTGGTCTTCGACGTTGGCGGCGGGAAAGGCGATCTGCAGGATATACTGCCGGCTTGTCGCCTCCTGCGGAACGGCATATTCGTAGTAGGGCGCTTCATAGACGCCGATCACCTTTGCGACGTGTCCGGCCCGGATTTCCGGCGTTTCGCCGGGAACCGGCACCCAGGTCCCGGTGGTCTGTTCGATGGCCAGAAACTGCCCCATGATCGCCATGTCCATGTTTTTGTCGGCCTGAACCCAGTACGTGGCAATCACATGGTTTTCCATATCGATGCCTTCGGGCAGGGCGATGGGTTTGTCCGCGAAGGGACCGATCTCTTTTTTGCAATCGGCGGGGACTTTCTTTTTCGCCATGGGATACTCCTCTCGGGTGGATTTTATTTTTTCGACGACGGGATGGTCGGTCCGGGAAAAGGCCCGGCGGACCATCGGGACGGCGTCGAATGTTGCGGATTTTTGTATCGCACAGTTCCCGGAATAGTTCAAGCGGCTATCCGGTATTGACAGGGTGTCCCGGGAAGAGTAAAAAGAAAAACACACGTCATGCTTCATTGGTAAAACCGGGGAGGGATAGATGCAAAACGAAGAGGTTTTGGCAAGAATCCACCTGAACGCGGTGCTTTCCAATCTTGAAATCCTTGCCCGGGAAGACGCGGAAGCATCGTCGATCGCCGGAGCCTGGAACGGCGGCATCCTGCTCACGGTCGGGCTTCAAGGCCCCAAGGTCACGCTGGAAATGAGGCAGGGCGCCGTCAGGGTAGAGCCTGGCCGAACCGGAAATCCCGGCATTGTCTTGTTTTTTCCCACCGCCCGAATGCTCAACAATCTGTTTACCGGCGCCGGCCGGGTCTTTCCTATTCCCGTCAAAGGTCTGTTCAGGATCAGGGGACTCAAAGCGTTTGCCGCGCTTGCCAAAAGAATGGAAGCGGTTCTCAAGGGCGCCGATGCTTCACGGAAACTCAAGGCCAGGCTGCTGCTCAATACGGTGGGCAGGACCGTGGCCGTTCTTGCCGCGTCGGAGCCCGAGTCCCGAAAAGCCGCCTTCGGCCTTCGGGGAGTTGCGGAGCTTCGAATCAAAGACAGCGAGGCGGTTCACATCACCTTTACCGGACAGAGCGCCACCGCCGCCTCGGGTCACGCGCCGGATCCCGACCTCGTCATGGAATTTGCCTCAGAGGACGTGTTTCTCGATCTCACGGAGGACAAGGTGGATGTGTTTGCCGCCATCTGCCTGGAAGACATTCGAATCCAGGGGGATCTGCACATGGGGGATGTCGTGAACGGGCTCCTCGACCGTGTCGGCGTTTATCTGCAATAGGAGACAGGGCATGACCTATACCTTCACGCAATCGAAGGCGCTGTTTCAGCGCGCGGCCAAAGTCATTCCCCAGGGCATCTACGGCCACTTCAATCCGGCCACGACGGTTCCGGGTTTTTATCCCTACTTCATTTCCAGGGCCAAAGGGTGCCGCTTTTGGGACGTGGACGGCAATGAATACATCGACTATGCCTGCGCCTACGGTCCCATGATCCTCGGCTACGCCCATGACCGGATTGACGAAGCCTTTGCCCGTCAGGCCCGAAACGGAACGGCGACCATGC
>JAQVQT010000008.1:0-4428 GCA_028701435.1 Smithellaceae bacterium
CCCCTTTTCCCGAGTGCAAAAAACATGGCGTTGAAATGATATCCCATCGTGGACTGATTGACAAAAAGCCAGTTTTTGCCGCGGACGGGCGAAGCAATGACGATGGGCGTCATCGCCTGATCCGGCAAAAAAGTTCCGCCTTCCAGCGACACATTCTGGTTTTTGACTTTGTCCCTGAAAAGAAAGCGGTGCGTCACGCTCTTCGGGACGGGCCTGCCCAAAGGAACGGGCAGTTGCAGGCTGACGTAGTAATGATCCAGTTTGTCGGGCGGGTAGTAGGGATTGACGGGCATCGGGTCCTTGTAGATTTTGGGAATATCCTTTTTCCCGATGGTGAAGAGCACCGCCTTGGAGTTGCCGTCGAGGATGTCGATCTGCTGCAAATCCAGACCTTCTTTTTCGTATTCCCACATTTTCAGCGTATAGCCGATGCGGATGTATTTATCCGTGGGGTAGGGCATGTCTTGCGCAATGACGGTGAACCGGCTGTCGCGCGCCTCGGGGGCTGCGCCGTGGCATCCCGTAAGGCTGATGAGCATTATGAGCCAAACGCTGATCCTTATGAAATTTTTCATACCGTTGCCTCCTTTCGGGTCTTCAGACCGCCGGGCGGTCTTCAAACAAGAATCGTTTTCGTCTTGACGACGCCAATCCGCTGCGTCTCTTCCTCGGAAAAGTTCAAAACATGCCTCAGGATATCGACGGGGCGGACGGAGCCGGTCTGGGCATGACGGACGGTTAAGTCCACGGTTTTTTCCCCGGCGCGGATGGTCAGGGTTTTTACAAAAGAGCGAATGTCCCGGGTAATGGTTTTGCCTTTGGATGGCCTGGAAATGGGAAACGATTCGGCCGCCAGAAAATTTTCGATGCTTTGGGAGAGGCGGCCGAGTTTTTCTTCATCCGTATCCGAGGGAAGAATCAGTTCATAAACAAACCCCTGAAGAGACCTAGCCAGGTCCCGGACGGCAAAGGAAAGCCCCTGAAGGTCCGTGATGGCCATGCCGTCGGGCAGGGCGGCGTTGATCTCCTTTTTCAAGATCGACAAATCATTTGAATACGGCAGAGCGGTGACGTCCAGGTATTCCTGCCGGCTTTCCATGCCCACTGAGGTGGCGGTGGAAAACGATATTTTGGGATGCGGGTGGAAGCCTGCCGAGTAGCACAGGGAAAGGGAGCTGCGCCTGAGCGCGCGGGTGAGCGCGGCGGCCAGCTCCAGATGGGAAAGAAAGCGGGCCCGGCCGGTTTTGGCAAAGGTCAGACGATAGACTTTTTCAAGGACGGATTCGGCAGGCGTCCGGATTTCCGACGTCGGGGCCGGCAGGTTTTGGTCTGAAAAAATATTTTGAATGTCCTTAAAATTGCAGACGCCGCAGTCCTGGCAGGCTTCATAGCGGCAGTCCGGCGTGTCGGTTTGCGCTCCGGCTTTTTGGCGTTCCCGCAAAAGAAATTCCCGGCTCACGCCACAGTCGATGTTGTCCCAGGGCAGGGGATCCGTCACCGGACGTTCACGCAGATGCTGCTCGATTTGAATTCCCTCTTCCTGCAGGGCTTCCTGCCACAGATCAAAACGGAAGGCTTCGCTCCAGCCGTCAAAACGGCAGCCTTTCCGCCAGGCGCGCACAAGCAGGTCTCCGATTTTTTCATCGCCCCGGGAAAACAGGCCTTCCAGCAGACTCATCCGCGCGTCATGCCACTTGACGTTGAGATGGCGGTTGTTGGTGCGCTGGCGGATGAAATTCTGGCGGATGAAGGTTTCGTCGATCGACAGCTGGGATTCCCACTGAAAGGGCGTGTGCGGTTTTGGAACAAACGTCGAAAGGCTGACGGTGATCTGACCCCGGCGGCGGGCCGCGCGCAGCGCCTGATAGGCCAGATCCACAATGCCTTCCAGATCGCTTTCTTCTTCGTGCGGCAGGCCGATCATGAAGTACAGCTTGATGGATTTCCAGCCCGCGGTAAAGACCTGATCCACGGAGGCCAGCAGATCCTCCGCGGAGTTGCCTTTGTTGATGATCCGGCGCATTTTATCCGTTCCCGCCTCCGGCGCAAGGGTGAAGCTGGTTTTGCGGGTGCGCTTGATTTCTTCAATCAGGGTTTGGCTCAGCGTCTCGACCCTGAGCGATGGCAGGGCCAGGGCCACGCGTTGGGCGCAATGCTTTCGCATCAGGTTCTGAAGGAGCGGCTCGATGCAGCTGTAGTCTCCGGAACTGAGCGCCAAAAGAGATATTTCATCATGGCCGGTTGCCGCGAGTGCGCGATCGGCCATCTCCGTGATCAACCGGGCGTTTCTCTCCCGGTAAGGGCGCCAGAGCATGCCCGCCTGGCAAAACCGGCAGCCCCGCGTGCAGCCCCTGGCGATTTCCAGGACGATGCGGTCGTGGACGGCTTGCATCAGCGGCACCACCGGCGCGACAGGATGCAGCCAATGGTTGAGATCCATCACCTTCCGCTTTTTGATGATTTTGTTTTGGTGCAGGGCCGGAACATAAACGCCGTCAAGATTTGCCAGGGCTTCCAGCATTGCGGCCCTTCCGGAATTTTGTTTTTTGCCCTCTGTCAGCGTGTTGGCGATTTCCACCACCGCTTCTTCGCCTTCCCCGATGACAAATGCGTCGATGAATGCGGCAAGCGGCGCGGGGTTAAACGCGCAAGGGCCGCCTGCGATAACCAGGGGATGTTCGTCGCGCCGGTCGGCCCGGCAAAGCGGGATTTCGCCAAGGTCCAGCATGGTAAGCATATTTGTATAGGACAGTTCATATTGCAGCGAGAAACCGATCACGTCGAAATCGGCGATGGGGCTTTGGGTCTCCAGAGAGGTCAGGGAAAGACGCCGCTCCCGCAGTTGCCGTTCCCGGTCCGGCCAGGGGGCAAAACACCTTTCAGCAGCCACATCGGGAAGCGCGTTTAAGACGGAATACAGAATTTGCAGGCCCAGATGCGACATGCCCACTTCATACGTGTCGGGAAAGGCCAGCAGAAAACGCACGCCGGCGTTTTCCTTCCGGACGGCGTTGACTTCCGCGCCGATATAACGGCTGGGCTTTTCCGCGCCGGCCAACAGCTCATCAAAAATGTTCCGACTCATGCTTTATGTTCCGTTTGGAATTCGCGCCGTTTCGGGTCTATCCCGCTTGTTCGGGGAAAGGGTTTTTCCTGTATTTGAAGGGGTTGCGCCGGATATCCTTCAGCAGAGACAAAGCCATTCTTTGTGCGAAATCCGGCTTTGACAGATAGCCCAGAGAGTTTTTTTTAAAGGTTTCCAGAAGGTCCGCCCGGGTGGCCGATTCCTGGGCTTCGGCAACGAAGGTTCTTTCCAGTTTGTGCTCATAGGTCAGCTCGTCGCCGAAGATGCCGGTAAGCTGCCGGTGGTCGTCGGGCGAAGCAAAAAAGGACGGCTCGACGTTGACTTTCATCTGAAAGGAGAGCTCAACTTTCACCGTGTCCGCCGCGATGCGGCGCGACAGGTCGTTGATTTCCAAAACAAGGCCGTTGGGCAGATGGATCGTCTCGATTCGCTTCATCATTCTTCTTTCCCGCCTTTCTTGCAAGGCGACGAGTTCTTACCATTTTTATTCTTGACCTGCAATGGTAATCCTTTTATAAGCGATCCCGTGATTTGCGAATTTGAGGAAGCGGAAGCATGACGGAACACTCCAACGCGATTTTATTGTTATCCTGCCCCGATCGCAAGGGATTGGTTGCGAATCTTTCCAATTTTGTTTTTCAGCATAACGGCAATATTGTCGATGCGGATCAATATACCTCAAAAAGGGGAAAAATCTTTTTCATGCGAATGGAATGGGAGCTGGACGGCTTTTCGCTCAGCCGTCCGGAGATTCCCACGGTGTTCAAGCCGCTGGCTGATCAATACGGCATGAAATGGACGCTGCATTTTACCGATGATGTGCCCCGAATCGCCGTTTTTGTGTCCAAACACCTGCATTGCCTGCACGATTTGATCCTGCGGAGGCATCTGGGCGAGTTGGGCGGCCGGGTGGAGGCGGTGATCAGCAATCACACCGACGCGAGGGAACTGGTCGAACAGTTTGGAATACGGTTCTTTCATTTTCCCATAACACCGGATCGAAAGAGCGAACAGGAAGTGGGACAACTGGCGCTTTTGCAGGAACTGAACATAGATCTGGTGGTCATGGCGAGGTACATGCAGATTCTGACCGGCGGGTTTATCGGACAGTATGTCAACAGGATCATCAATATCCACCATTCGTTTTTGCCCGCTTTTTCGGGAAGGAACCCTTATCAGCAGGCTTTTGACCGCGGTGTGAAAATTATCGGGGCGACGGCGCATTATGCGACCGAACAGTTGGACGACGGTCCCATCATTGCTCAGGATGTTGTGAAAATCACCCATCGCGACACGATCGATGACATTCAGACCAAGAGCAAGGATTTGGAGAGAATTGTTCT
>JAQVQT010000008.1:4528-23304 GCA_028701435.1 Smithellaceae bacterium
TCTTAATGTCCACGGAATTTCCCATGATGGTTTTGTGTCAACCTGATGCCGCCAAGTCCTGCGGCGCCTGTTGCGGTCTTTACAACTATGTGGACAGCTCGCGCGAGTCGCTGGTCAAGAGGCTGTCCGCCCGCACAAAACGTTATCGCGAAATGGTAAAGTCGCCGGATGATTTGCCCCGTTACGCAAACGCGACGTTTGCCGCGGAAGACTTTCGCAAGCGCTATGAGGTGATCTACTGCTGCGAATATCTCGGGTTTCTGGACGCCGAAGAAAAGAAAGTCGGGTGCCTTGTGCATCCCCTGCAGAACGGCGGCGTGGATATGCGCACGGTTTCCTTTTACGGGCGGGACGTTTGCGCCGGTCATCTGTGCCCCAGCCACCATTTCATTCCCCGGTCCCAGCAGATGATTTTATTGAAGATCATCGATGACTGGTATCTGTATGGCCTGTGCCTGACGGACATCGACCTGGTGGTCACGTATTTCCGTCTGATTGCCGACCGGATCGGAGAGGAGCTCAAACCGGAGGCGTTTGAAAGGCAGGCCCTGAGAGACGTGGCGCTGGAATACTTTTGCTGGAAGACGACCTGGCCTTTCCGCTGTGAGGAGGCCAACCGCCTGGGCAAATATTATTTTGACGGATCGCAGTACATGATCAGCCACATCAACTATGAAAAATTCGGAAGGGAGATTTCACCGCTCAACGCCATTTTGCTCAGCTTGTCCTCGGAATTTCACACGGCGGAGGATCTTGCCCGTGCGGAAAAAATGATTTGGTCCAACATAGGAACCTTGGCGTCGCTTTATCGCGAGCGGTTTTGATTTTGATTGACAGGAAAGAGAAATCTTGAGTAATATCAACGGGCAATTTCATTATCACGGAGACATGGGGATATGGCCGATGTTTTAAAAACAGTGGTTCTGACGCCGTCTGAAATATCCGGGCGCGTTTTGGAAATGGCCGGCGCCATTTCCCGGGATTACGCGGGCCGCGAAATCCTGGTAATCGGAGTCCTCAAGGGCGCATTTGTTTTTATGGCGGATTTGATCCGCGCGCTTTCCGTTCCCTGCCAGACGGATTTTATACGGGCGGCCAGCTACGGCGCCGGCACGGAAAGCTCCGGTACGATTTTGATCACCAAGGATGTTGAATTGCCGGTGGAGGGCCGGGACGTCCTGATTGTCGAGGACATTGTGGACAGCGGCCTGACGCTTCGTTATATTATCGATGCGCTGAAACTCAGAAATCCACGATCCATCAAAGTCTGCGCTTTTCTGGATAAACGAAAAAGACGAAAAATTCATTTTGAAGCGGATTACGTTGGTTTTACGATGGAGGACGGCTTTATCGTCGGGTACGGATTGGATTTTAATGAGCAGTATCGCTTTTTGCCGGCCGTGTATGTGCTGGACCCCGCGCCGGCGTGCGAAAAAGAGGAAAACGGATGATTATCCAGTGTAAACAGTGCCGCACCAAATTCCGTTTTGACGACGCAAAAATCGCACCAGAGGGCATCTGGGTGCGCTGCAACCGCTGTCAGCACGTTTTTTTTCAGGAACCTCCCAAAAAAATGCAATCGGCCGGACACGCGACGGAGGGCGATCATCCTTTTGAGCAGAAGCCTGTTGCCCAGACCACAGCAGGACGGCTGGCCTTTGAGCCGGCAGGTCCACCGGCCGGCAAAAGTCCGCCGGATGAGGATTTGATCAGCTTTCTCCAGGACGTGATGGAAACGGAAAGAATGGTTGACGATGAAAGGAAAGAAGGTCTTCCATTTACGGACCCGGAAGGCGCAGATGCGGCGGAGGCTGAAATCTCCGGGGAGTTTTCACGCGGGGATGCTCCGGGAGAAGCGCTGAGCCTTTCCCGGCACAGGAAAAACAGGTCAGGGATGTTCGCGTTATGGACGCTTTTCGTCGTTGCCGTCGTCCCGGCTTTGATTTATTTTGTTTTTTTCCCCGCGCTGGGCGAACGCCTTCTGAAAGCGGGCGGACAGGGATGGGAGAACGTCCTTTCCATGGTCGGCCTCTCTAGGCCGGCGGAAATTTTGCCTGTGACCGCGCTGGTCAGGCTTCAGGATGTCCGTCAGCGGGTCGTAGAAAATTACATTCTGGGTCCTGTCCGCATTGTGGAAGGCAAAGCGGTCAATCAGGCGGAGTTTCCCATTTCCCGCGTGCAGGTAAAAGCGGAAATATTGGATGCCTATGCGGTGGTGCTTGGCGAACAGATGAGCTACGCGGGAAATGTTTTGAATGATGACGAGCTGGTCACCATGACTGAAGAAGAAATGAAAATCCGGCTTTCGCTGCCGGAGGGTCAAAACAATGCGAATGATCGGGTGGAACCGGGCGGGAGAATTTCTTTCATGGTGGTTTTCACCGGGGATCCGCCGGGCATGATTAAAACCGTGGTGAAGATTGTCGGCGCGGAGCGTTTGCTGTAAAGGCTCCGCCGGGTAGGATGCTTTGAGATACGAAGGAAACATATTCCGGCCCTTCAGCGAGGCCGCAAGCTACCTCCTGCAGTGTACGGTGGGATGCTCTCATAACCGGTGCACCTTCTGCGGCATGTACAAGGACAAGAAATACCGCGTGCGGCAGCTGCGGGAGATCCTGGATGACATCCGCATGGCCAAAGATACCTACGGCGACGTGGAAAAAGTCTTTCTGTGCGACGGCGACGCCATCGCCATCGAAACGGAAACCCTGCTGAAGATTATCCATGCGCTTTATGAAACTTTTCCTTCCTTGCGGCATGTCGGAAGTTATGTCGGGCCGCAGAGCACGCTTGCCAAATCTCCGGCCGAATTGCGGACGCTTCGGTCCGCCGGCCTGACCAAAGCGTATATCGGCGTCGAAACCGGCGACGATGAGCTGCTCAAAAAGATTCATAAGGGAGTCGGCCGCGCCGAGATGCTGGAGGCCGGGCGGAGACTGGTCGAGGCCGGGATCAATTTGTCGGCGATGGTTCTTCTGGGACTCGCCGGTCCCGGAGAGCTTTCACGGCGACATGCCCTTGCCACCGCGCAAATTTGCGATGAAATGAAGCCTCAGTATCTTGCGGCCCTGACGGTGACGCCCGTTCCGGGGACCGTACTCTACCGGCAGGTGCAGAAAGGCGAATTTCAGCTCCTGGATCCTTTTGAAACGCTGGAAGAGATGAAGATGATTTTTGAAAACATCACCATGGACCCGCTGAAATTTGTCGGCACGCATGCGTCCAATTATCTGCCGATCACCGGCACGCTTCAAAAAGACAAACAAAAAATGATTGCCCTGGTGGATCAGGTTCTCACCGGCCGCGATGGACGGCTGCTGCGACCGGATCATCTGCGGGGACTTTGAGGCGCTGTTTTGCTCGCCAGCGCTTTGGAAAGGACGGCGGCCGCCGATCGGGTCAGAGGGTTGTCCTGTGTTGCCTTTCGTGTGTGTTGCTCGGGGGTTTCTTTTTTAATTCTTGGCGGAAGCGGACCCGGAGCTGCGCCCTTTTTTTGTTTTTCCTTCCTGGAGGACGAAAGCGGGGATGAGGATGAATTTCAGGGTTTCCTTGACCGCACGGATGTAATTTTTTCGATCAAGGTTCAACATGGGACGGAAAAAATTTTCTCCGGAGACAAAGCTATGCATTCCGTTCATGATGCTCATGACTTTCATCATGGCTCTGGGTGATGGATTTTTTGCGTCTTTCGCGAGGCCCATGGCGCGAGCGATGTCGCCGCTGAATTCCGGAACCTTGAAATCCACATCGACTTCGTTGCGGGTTTTGCTGAAATAGCGAAGCAGAACAAGGTTCGATATCTCCGGATGGTCAAACAAATAATCCATCATCTGGTCGATGGAGACGTTCAGTCGTTCCTCCAGGGAGCTGTCGTGCACGGTTTTTTCCACCTTGAGAAGCTCTCTTCCGAGATCGTTGTTCACGTCCATGACGACGGCTTCATACAGGTCGTTTTTATCGCCCCAGTGGTAATGAAGGGTGGAGATATCGATTCCCACTTCTTTGGCGATCATCCGGGTGGTGGTTCCGTGGAAGCCGTATTCACCAAAAAGACGGCGGGCAACGGCAAGAATTCTTGCCTTCATGGATTCAGGGTTTTTACGGGCCTTTTCAAGGGGTGATTTCATGTTTTGACTCCATCATTTGATTGAATACCTACGACAATAATGCTCGGCCGTCAAGGGTTTTGATTTTGACGGGCCTTCAGGGATCCCTTCTGCGGCATCCGGCAGCCCTTGAAGAACCGCCGCGGCCAGACTTACGCGATATGTGATTTTCCGGGAAAATTGATCTGTGCATAGGGGTAGCAAGCCTCCAGAAAAGTCCTGATGGCCGCCTGATCTTGTTCATCGGTAATCGGCTCCACTTCACTGACCGGGTGTCCCTGGGGATTTGTTTTTGTCTTCCATGAATGAATGTAACCCGGGACATGAAGAAACCGGCAGCCGGTGTGTCCGCAGCACGCATTGTCAACGGTCGCAATTCCCATCAGATAAAGAAACTCTCTTCCGTCGTGCGTCAAACATCCTTCTTCAACGATCTGGTAAGATCCGGCAATGAAGGAAACTTCTTCGCCGATGTTGCGGTGGATGTAGTCTTCCATAGCGTGCTTCCTCCCGATGATATTCGCCGTCGCCGTTTTTTATTCGGGATCGCAGGACGAAATCTTTTGCGCAAATCCCGCCGCGCCGGCCTTTTCCGGACGGCCCATTTTCACCGCGTGGCCGATCAAGTCCCGGACGATTCATGGCGCTGTGTTTCTCCGGAGACCATCCCGACGGCCTGCGCGGTCGGTGGTTACGATCGGTTGATGGTGCCGATATTTTAAATTATAGAAAAAGTCAAGATGGTTTATCCGGATCATTTAGCCCGGCGATGAGGAGATTTCCGCAAAACACTCACAGGCCGCGGGTCGGGTGCTGTCGAGAATGGATAGTAAATACAAGCAAATGGATGGCAAATGCTTTTTTTTAAAAAAATAACTTGACAAAGCGGAGTTTTCCAAATAGTTTAACCATCAATTGATGGAATTAATAGATGGAAGATTTGATTGAACAATTGTTTGGTGAGGCCGAACGGGGAAAAACGCTGAAGAATCTTGTTGTGGATGAAAAGGAGAAGTCAGCATGGAAAACGAATCGTTTCTCAAAGTTGAAAAAACCGGCCACGTGGCCTGGCTGATTCTGAACCGGCCGAAACAGCGCAATACGATGACCCTGGAATTCTTTCAGGAGATTCGCCGGCTTTTCAAGGCGTTTGACGAAGACGGCGACGTGCGGGTGGTTGTCATCCGGGCGGAGGGAAAAAGTTTTACCGCCGGATTGGATCTTGTGGCGGCCCAGTCTCTGCTGGGAGACGGATCAGCCGTGTACCGGGAAGAGCTTCGCCGGAAAATCATAGACCTTCAGGCGAGCATGACCGCCATCGAAAATTGCAGGAAACCCGTGATTGCCGCGATTCACGGACACTGTATCGGCGGAGGCGTCGATCTTACCAGTGCCTGCGACATCCGGCTGGCATCGAAAGACGCCGTCTTTTCCATTCGGGAAACCCGAATCGGCATCATCGCGGATATCGGAACCCTTCAGCGCGTTCCTTACATCATTGGACAGGGCTGGTTCAGGGAACTGGCGTTAACCGGCAGGGACTGGACGGCGGAGGAATCCCTGAGAATGGGATACATTACGCGGCTCTGTGAGAACCCCCCAGCCCTTTTCGAGGAAGCCCGGGCGCTGGCCGAAGAAATCGCCAATCTGCCCCCCCTTGCCATTCAGGGCATCAAAGAAGTCGTAAATTACAGCCGTGACCACGGTATTCAGCAGGGTCTGGAATATGTGGCTCAGCGCAACGCCGCCCTGGTCCCCAACGATGATATGATGGAAGCGGTTGTCGCGTTTCTGGAGAAGCGGGCGCCGAAGTTTCACGGACGATAGAATTCCCAACCCATCAATTTGATCTGCGTCACGGAGCGCAGAAGTAAAAGATACATGACAAAGGAGTGTTGGCACAACCCGGCAACGGGCCGAAAAGTATGAGCTGAAGAATTGGCAAACAAAACGAGGAGAAGGAGGATCAATATGTCTTTTGAAAGAATATGGCACAAATCCTATGCTTCAGGTGTTCCTGCCGAAATTGATGTGGAAAAGATCACCATGGCGGAGGTCCTGACGAGAACGGCCGCCACCTATCCCGAAAGAGTTGCCATGATCTACATGGGTAAAAAAATTACCTACCGGCAGCTCGAGAAACTGGTCAACCGGTTCACGCGGGCATTGCTCGACATCGGCGTGCGGGAAGGGGACAAGGTGGCGATGCTGCTGCCCAATATTCCCCAGATGATCATTGCCGATCATGCCACCTATCGCGCGGGAGCCGCGACCGCCATGAACAATCCGCTTTATACGGAGCGGGAATTAACCCATCAGCTCGACGATTCGGATGCCACCGTCCTGGTAACACTGGATCTGCTGCTTCCCCGGGCGCTCAAAATCAAGAACGAAACCAAGATCAAGAAAATCATTACCTGCCACATCAGCGACTACCTGCCCTTTCCCAAGAAGCAGCTTTTCCCCTATGTTAAAAAAGCAATGTTCCGAAAGGTTGAACCACAGCCGGACGTTTATGAATTCATGGATTTGATCGCCCGGTATTCGGATGCGCCGGTGGAAAACAAGGCCAAGTGGGATTCGCTGGCCGCGCTCATCTATACCGGAGGAACGACCGGCGTCAGCAAGGGCGCTATGCTGAGCCATGCGAACATCTCGTCGATTGTCCAGCAGTTCTCCGTATGGTTTCCCGATTTGAAGGGTCAATACCAGAACCTCACGGGGATTTATCCCGTGTTTCATTCCGCCGGGTATTCCGTCAGCCAGAATCTTCCCATCTGGAACGGCTGGGGCTGTACGCTGATCCCGAAGCCGGAGCCGGGGGTGATCGTCGAAATGCTGGAGAAGTTTCATCCAACCTTCCTCACCGGCGTGCCCACGATTTATACGGCGCTTCTGGGCAATCAAAAATTCCGGACGATGGATCTTTCCTTTGTCAAGGGATATTTCGGCGGGGCGGCGCCACTGCCGGAAAACACCCTGAAGCAGTTGAAAGATCTCCATGGGGCCATCATCTACGATGTCTATGGCGCTACCGAAAATACGGCGTTTGCCACCACCACCCCCTGGGGAGGGAAGGTAAAAATCGGAACCGTGGGGCTTCCGCTTCCCAATACGGATATTAAAATCGTGGATGTTGACAAAGGCGTAACGGAACTTCCCATCGGCGAACCGGGTGAAATCTGCATCAAGGGGCCCCAGGTGATGTCCGGGTACTATAAAAAACCGGAAGAAACAGCCAATTCCCTCAGGGATGGATGGTTTTACACCGGAGACATCGGATACTTCGACGATGAGGGGTACCTGACCATTTCAGACCGCAAAAAAGACGTCATCGTTGCGAGCGGCTTCAATATCTTCCCCAAAGAGATCGATGAACTCCTTTTCGAGCACCCCAAGATCAGCGAGGCCTGCTGCATCGGGATTCCGGACGAGTACCGGGGGGAAACCGTAAAGGCCTACATTGTGGTTCGCCCTGGAGAGACGCTGACGAAGCAGGAGGTGGTAGCCTTCTGCAAAGAAAGAATGACGGCTTATAAGGTTCCCACGGAAGTGGAATTCATTGATGAGCTTCCCAAGAGTGCGATCGGCAAGATCATGCGCCGCGAACTGAGGGATTTGGACAGGAAAAATAGGGAGAAAGCCTCATGAGCGCGGTAATGCCGGAATTCAAGACCTTGCTCTTTGAAGAAAAAGAGCCGCACATCGGCGTGGTGACGATGAACCGTCCCGGGCAGCTCAATGCCATCAATCTGGACATGCTCAACGACTTCGAAAGGCTTTTTCAGGCCTTGTCCGGGGACGATTCCATCCGGGTGATCATCATCACGGGCGCCGGCAAGGGATATTCCTCGGGCGCCGATCTCAATGATGCGGTAATCTACAAGGAGTCCGAAGCGTTTGCGGACCCTGAAAAATTTCTGAAACTCGTGCAGGAGCGTTACGCCGCCCTGATCCTGGGCATGAGAAGGATTCCCCAGCCGATTATATCGGCCGTGAACGGTCCGGCCGCCGGAGGGGGGTTTTCCATGACACTGGCCAGTGATATTCGGGTGGCGTGCAAAGAAGCCTATTTTGTCGCTTCTTTCATCAACATCGGGCTTTCCGGCGGCGAACTGGGGTGCTCCTTTTTTCTGCCCCGGCTGGTGGGGCTTGCGCACGCTTCCGATATTCTGATGACCGGCCGGAAGGTCGGCGCGGAGGAAGCGGAAAGAATAGGCCTCGTCAACAAACTGGCCCCGCGGGAGGAGCTTCTGGAAGCGGCGCTTTTCTACGGCCGATCCATGGTGGGTAAAAGCGTGGGGGGATTGAAGCTGACGAAGCGGGTGCTGAATGAAAATATCCATGCTCCCTCGCTGGAGACGGCCGTGAACCTTGAAAACCGCAATCAGACCATCATGGTTTTTTCAGGCGAGTTTTTTAAACTGGTCCAGAAATTCTATAAAGCTTGACCGACGGATGGGTCGGCTGTGTAAAGGCCATACGCAGAAGACTGCGATCCAGCGAAACCTGTGGCCAAGGCTGTGGAGGAGAATCTGTAATGCAGAAATATCTCGTGGATCATCGTGATTTGCTTTTCACCCTGTTCGAATTTCTGGAAGTGGACAAGATGAACCACTTCCGGCGTTTTGAAAATTTTGACCGCGCCGTTTATGAGGAAACGATCCGGCTGGCCGAAAAAATTGCGGCGGAATCGGTCTTCCCGGCGAATGTGACCGGGCACAGGGAAGGCTGCCATTATGATCCGCAAACCAAATCCGTACGATTGCCTTCGGGCTACCCGGCCGCGGCCAAGGCGCTCTTTGATGCGGGATTCTTAAGCATATCCGACGATCAGGAGATCGGAGGGGCGGGGATGCCGCTGGCCATCCAGTCGTGTACGTGGGAAATCTTCTGTGGGGCCGGCGGAGCGCTGATGCTTTTTTTCATGCTGGGGCACGGGGCCGCTCATTTAATCCGTAGTTTCGGGACCCCGGAGCAGAAGGCCCTCTACGTGCAAAAACTCCTTTCCGGTGAATGGGGCGGAACCATGTGTCTGACGGAACCGGAGGCGGGCTCCGACGTGGGGGCTTTGAAAACCAAAGCCGTTTGGCAGCCCGACGGAACGTATAGAATTACCGGGCAGAAGTGTTTCATTACCAACGGCGATCAGGACATCACCCGCCAGATCGTCTATCCGGTCCTGGCCCGCATGGAAGGAGACCCGCCGGGAACCAGGGGAATTTCTATTTTCATCGTTCCCAAGTATCTGGTCCGTGAGGATGGATCCCTGGGAGAAAGGAACGATGTGTTCTGCACCGGCGTGGAGCACAAGATGGGCGCCCACGGATCGGCGACCTGCGCCATGTCCTTCGGGGATAATGAAAACTGTACGGGGTATCTGCTGGGCGAGCGGGGACGTGGAATGAACATCATGTTTCAGATGCTCAATGAAACAAGGCTCGAGGTCGGAATTATGGCGCTGGGCGGTTCCTCCGCGGCTTTACAGTATGCCGTGGATTACGCGCGCACCCGGCTGCAGGGAGTTCACTTCAGCAAAATGTTCGAGGCGGCCGCCCCCAAAGTGCCCATCATTGAACATCCCGACGTGACGAGAATGCTGATGGGAATGAAGGGCTTAATCGAGGCCGAACGGATGCTCTCCTATTACGCGGCCATGCAGATCGACCTGTCCAAGCTGCTGGAGGGAGAAGCAGGCCGGGAAGCCCGGGCTCTCGTCGATATCCTCATTCCCCTGATCAAGGCGGGCAATTCGGAAAATGCATGGCAGATCACCGCCGAAGCCATCCAGGTTCACGGGGGCTACGGCTATTGCTCGGATTATCCCGTGGAGCAGCTTGCGGTGGACTGCAAGGTGCTGAGCATCGTCGAAGGAACCAACGGCATTCAGTCTCTGGATCTGGTGATGAGAAAGATCCTGTTGAATGCCGATCGGAAGAATTACACGGTATTGAAATCCAGAATCGAAAAGACGATCGAAAACGCATCCGGCATCGTGGACGACGTTTACCGCAATAGGCTTCTTTCGGGACTCCAGCGGATGGATTCCGTTTTAGATGCCATGAAAAAGCACATGGATGAGGGGCGGTACCACACGCTGCTCATAAACGTTGATCCCGTGCGGAGGGCCTTTTTCGACCTGATGCTCGCCTGGATGCATCTGTGGTGCCTGACGCTGGCTCGCCCGAAGCTTTCCGCGTGCACGGCCGGCGCAAAAGGGGAAGCTCTGACGGAAATCCTCTCTAAGGACGCGGAGGCGGCTTTCTATTACGGCAAGGTTTGCGCGTCGGAATTCTGGCTGGCGACGGAATTTCCGAAATATTTCGGAAAAATGGATGGAATATCGCTTAGCGAAACGGTTGATTTCCTGCCGGGGAACGCGGTGTTTTCGTCTCATCCCTGCGCGTGACGGCCGCAAGGCAAAAATCCGGAGCGCCGCCCGGTGACCGGATGAATCACGCAAGGCAGGTTGAAATACTAAAGGAGGATTCAAATGAAAACGGCAATCACCGAGATGTTTGGGATCAAGTACCCCATTATTTGTGGGGCGATGATGTGGCTTTGCAAACCGCCGCTCGCCGCGGCGGTTTCCAACGCAGGGGGGATGGGAAACCTTACCGCGGGAAATTATGAAACGGAAGAGGACTTCCGCAACGCCATTCGGGAGACCCGCAAACTTACCGACCGGCCGTTCATGGTCGGAATCACCATTCTTCCTTCCGTGCGCATCACGGCGGGGCATCACCAGATGTACCTGCGGGTCTGCGCGGAAGAAAAAGTGGCGGGCATTGAAGTTTCCGGCGCTCCGGTGGACAAGGCGGTGGGACCCGAGTACATCGACCTGCTGAAAAAAGCAGGGGTTAAGCTCTTTCATAAGGTGGGGTCGGTGCGTCATGCCGTGCACGCGGAAAAGGCCGGCTATGACGGCATTTACGCCGCCGGCATCGAGGAGGGCGGTCATCCGCTGGACGACGATGTCACAACCATGGTGCTGACGCCGCGCATTGTCGAATCCGTAAAAATCCCCGTGGTGACGGTGGGCGGCATCGCCAACGGCAAGTCCCTCGCGGCGGCCCTGTCGCTGGGAGCACAGGGGGTCATGATGGCCAGCCGTTTTATTGCCACCAAAGATTGCGTCGTGCACAATAATATCAAAGAAGAAATTGTGAAACGCCAGGAGCATGAGACCACGCTGATCTGTAAAACCCTTCATCTGCAGGGCAGAGCGCTCAAGAACCAGGTGGTCAGAAATATATGTGAAATTGAGGAGAAAGGCGGGGGGTTCGAGGCTCTGTATCCCCTCATCGCCGGTGAGCGAATGAAAGAGGCATGGGAAGACGGCGATGTGGAGGCCGCTCCCATGATGGTGGGGCAGTCGATTGGACTCATTCAGGATGTGCCCACCTGCAAGGAACTGCTGGAGCGAATGGTGAAGGAGGCCGAGGAGACGCTGGCGAGAGTGAGCAAGCTGTTTTAACTTTCCGGCGTAAATGTTTGGTCCAAAGATTCAACGAGATTGCTTTCAAGAGACATTTCACAAAAAGGAGAACGATGATGGGAGCAAGCAAGGAAATCCGTTTTGATGGTCGGGTGGCCATTGTCACCGGTGCGGGCGGCGGACTGGGGCGTGTGTACGCTCTTGAGTTTGCAAGGCGGGGCGCAAAAGTAGTGATCAATGATTTCGGCGGCGCCAGGGACGGCGCAGGCAAGGGAGCGGCCGGCCCGGCGGACAAGGTCGTTGATGAGATCAAAGCGCTGGGAGGAGAGGCGGTTGCGAATTACGATAATGTCGCGACCGTGAAAGGGGGAGAAAACATCGTCAAGACGGCCGTGGATGCCTTTGGGAAAGTGGACATTCTGGTCAACAATGCCGGCATTCTGCGGGATAAGGGCCTTCTCAAGATGGAGCCTGAAAACTGGCAGGCGGTTCTGGATGTTCATCTGAACGGGGCCTTTCATGTGACGCGTCCCGCTTTCAGCGTCATGCGGGATCATGGCTACGGACGGATCATCATGACTACGTCCGCCGCCGGGCTCTACGGCAATTTCGGCCAGAGCAACTACTCCTCGGCCAAACTGGGTCTTGTCGGTTTTATGAACACCCTGAAGCTTGAAGGGATCAAGTACAACATTAAAGTGAACACGGTGGCGCCCATTGCCGCGTCCCGTCTCACGGAGGACATCCTGCCGCCGGATCTGCTGGCCAAAATGAACCCGGCGTATGTTGCGCCCATCGTGCTCTATCTGGGCTCTGAAGAATGCAATGAGACCGGCAGAATTTACAATTGCGGCGCCGGATTTTACAATCGCGCCGCCATGATGACCAGTCCGGGCACCGTTATCGGCGGCAAGAAGATTCCGTCCGTAGAGGATGTCTCCGCCAACTGGGCGAAGATCATGGATCTCAAGGGCGCCAAGGAATACGGGCAGCTGAACGATCTGGTCCTTCAGGATCTCCTCTCGGCTTTGGAGGGAAAGAAAGAGCCGGCGCAAAGCGGCGGCGGCTTCGCCGCGGTGAAGGATGTCTTTGAAAAAATGCCCGGGGCCTTTCAGGCAGGCTCCGCGGGAGGAGCGGCGGTTGTTTTTCAGTACTGCATCTCGGGGGACGGCGGCGGGGATTGGTCCGCCGACATCAAAAACGGCGCGTGTACGGTGGCGTCCGGCCTCCACGCCAGTCCGACCTGCACGCTGAAGATTCAGGCGGGGGATTTCCTCGACCTGATGAACGGCAAGGTCAATGCCATGAAGGCGTATACATCGGGAAAACTGAAGATCGAGGGAGACCTCATGAAATCCCAGCTTTTGGAGAAAATCTTCAAATTTTGAAGTGAAGATTTTCTAAAGCATCGATTTAAAAATTTGAATGCAATGTCTTGTGAACGAAGGAGGTAAAACGATGATTGGAATCACATCATACGGAGCTTATATTCCCCGCCTGCGATTGGACAGAATGGCTATATATCAATCGATGGGCTGGTTCGCTCCGGCGCTTATCAGTGTGGCCCAGGGCGAACGTTCCATGTGCAATTACGATGAGGACAGCCTGACGATGGCTGTCGCCGCATCCATGGATTGTTTGATTGGAAAAGACAAAACCAAGATCGATGCGGGATACCTGTGCTCCACCAGCCTGCCTTTCCTGGATCGACAGAATGCAGGCATTCTGACCACGGCGCTGAATCTGCGGAGCGACATCAATACGGCGGATTTCACGTCTTCCCAGCGGGCCGGCACGACCGGCCTTCTGACGGCTCTCGATGTGGTCAAATCGGGGAATCGCAAATCCATTCTGGTGACCGCGTCCGACAAACGGCAGACCCGTCCGGCCGCCTTTTACGAGATGTGGTTCGGCGACGGCGCCGCGTCCGTTCTGGTCGGGGATGAAGACGTTGTGGCGGAGTTCCTGGGTTCCTACTCCCTCACCTACGATTTCGTGGATCATTACCGGGGATCCAAATCCGAGTTCGACTACACGTGGGAAGAGAGGTGGCTCCGGGAAGAAGGCTATTCCAAAATCATTCCCGAAGCGGTGAACGGCCTGTTCAAGAAATTGAATATTACGATGAATGACGTGCAAAAACTGGTTTTCCCCTGTTTGTTCAAGGCGGAACACCGGGCGATCGGGAAGAGATTGGGGGCCACTCCGGACAAACTGGTCGATACGATGCACGAAGTCACCGGAGAGACCGGTGTTGCGCATGCTCTCTTGATGCTGGTCGGAGCGCTCGAAACGGCAAAACCGGGAGACGGCATTCTTGTGGCCGGTTTCGGACAGGGATGTGACGCTCTCTATTTCAAGATTACGGAAAACATCAACAAACTGGCTGGTCGGGCGGGGCTCAAAGGCTCGCTGGCCAACAAAAAGACCACGGACAACTACATGAAGTTCCTGAAATTCCGGGATCTGATCAATCCGGAAATGGGAATCCGGGCGGAAGCGCCCGTGCAGACGACCATGACGGCCCTGTGGCGGAACCGGAAAATGGTCCTCGGGTTTGTGGGTGGAAAATGCCGGGATTGCGGAACGGCTCAGTTTCCCCCGGCGGATCTTTGCGTGAATCCGGCCTGCGGTCATACTGGAACACAGGACGATTACGAATTTGCCAATATCAAGGCCAGGGTCCGCTCGTTTACGGGAGATCTTCTGGCCGTGTCGGTGGATCCTCCGGCGATTTACGGAATGGTGCAGTTTGAGGGCGGCGGCCGGTTCATGATGGATTTCACGGACAGCGAGTTGAACGACATCAAAGTCGGCATGCCCGTCAAGATGTCTTTCCGCAGACGCGTCGTGGACACGGTTCGGGGATTTTCGCAATACTTCTGGAAGGCTGTTCCCCAGACGGACTGGACGCCGGAAATCGATTTTCAGGGGCGGGTGGCCATTGTAACGGGCGCCGGCGGCGGTTTGGGCCGGGCATATGCCTTGGAGCTGGGTCGCCGCGGAGCCAAGGTTGTCGTGAATGATTTTGGAGGAGCGCGCGACGGATCCGGATCAGGGGCCGCCGGTCCCGCGGATGTGGTGGTGGAGGCGATCAAGGCCATGGGCGGCGAAGCCGTCGCCAATTACGACAACGTCGCCACGCCGGAAGGCGGTCAGAAGATCGTCAAGACGGCGCTGGACGCTTTCGGCAAAGTCGATATTCTGATCAACAACGCCGGCATTCTCAGGGATAAAGGCATCCTGAAGATGGAGCCGGAAAACTGGCAGGCCGTTCTCGCCGTCCATCTCAACGGCGCCTATAACGTGACGCGGCCGGCTTTTGAGGCCATGCGCAACAACGGGTACGGCCGCATCATCATGACCACTTCCGCGGCCGGCCTTTACGGCAATTTCGGCCAGACGAATTATTCCTCGGCCAAGCTGGGTCTTGTCGGCTTCATGAACACACTGAAGCTGGAGGGCGCGAAATACAACATCAAGGTCAACACCATTGCCCCCATCGCCGCATCCCGGTTAACCGAGGATATGATGCCGCCGGAGATGCTCGAGAGAATGAATCCGACTTTCGTCGCCGGCATCGTTCTGTATCTGTCCTCCGAAGACTGCAAGGATTCCGGCAACATCTTCAACGCGGGGGCGGGATTCTTCAGCCGGGCGGCGATTCTGACCGGTCCCGGCGTGATGCTGGGGGACGAGAAGCATGTGCCGACGCCGGAAATGATTCGTGACAACTGGGATAAGATCAACAGCCTGGAAGGGGCGAAACCCTATACGGAGCTCAATATGGCCGTGATGGATTTCCTGTCGCCTCCCGCCGCCGCCGGCGGTGAAGCAACCGGAGGTGGAGGCGGCAGCATCGACGTCAAGGGTGTCTTTGCAAAAATGCCGTCCGTATTCAACGCGGCGGCCGCAGCCGGGAAAGAGGTGTCTTTCCAGTTCAATATTTCCGGTCCGGAAGGCGGGGATTGGTTTGTCTCCGTCAAGGATGGAACATGCAGCGTCACCACCGGAAAGGGAGACAATCCGACGACCACCATCGGCATGACCGATACGGACTTTGTTGACCTGATTACCGGTAAGCTTGACGGGATGAAGGCTTTCAGCGCCGGAAAATTAAAGGTCGGCGGCGACATGATGAAATCTCAGCTAATTGGAAAGCTGTTCAAATTCAACCAATGAGGAGGTGGTGGTATGGCTTCAGGAATCAGAGATAAAGTCGCTGTTATCGGCATGGGATGCAGCCGGTTTGGAGAGCGATGGGATATAGGAGCCGAGGGGCTGATGGTGGAGGCATTTCAGGAAGCCCTTGCGGATGCAGGCCTTGAAACGAAGGATATTCAAGCGGCCTGGTACGGGGTCTGTATGGATGAGGTCAATGTGGGGAAGGGCGCTCCGTCGATGGGTCTGGCCCTCCGTCTGCCCCACATTCCCATTTCCAGAATGGAAAACTATTGCGCCACGGGCACGGAGGCGTTCCGCGCCGCGGCCTATGCCGTCGCGTCGGGTGCTTACGATATTTGTCTGGCGCTCGGCGTCGAGAAGTTGAAGGACACGGGGTACGGAGGCCTTCCCGCCTGGGGATCGACGGCGGGAACCCTCATGTGGCAGTTCTTTCCCAATGCGACCGCGCCGGGGCTTTTTGCCCAGCTTGCTTCCGCCTATGCCGCCAAATACAAGATCCCAAATGACGACATCAAAAGGGCCATCGCCAGTGTTTCGGTGAAAAGCCACGCCAACGGCACGTTGAATCCCAAGGCTCACCTGCGCAAAGCGGTGACCATCGATCAGGTTCTGGCGGCCCCGATCATCGCCTGGCCTCTGGGGTTGTTCGACTGTTGCGGCGTCAGCGACGGTTCGGCCTGCGCCATCGTTACGACGCCGGAAATTGCCCAGAAACTGGGCAGAAAGAAAAAAGACCTGGTGACGGTCAAGGCCGTCCAGCTGGCGGTCAGCAATGGTTATGAAGGCGGCTACAACGAGTGGGACGGAGCGAATTTCGTGACCACGGACAAATGCGCGGCCGCCACCTATAAGGAAGCCGGAATCACGAACCCGCGAGAGGAGATCAGCATGTTCGAATGTCACGACTGTTTCTCCATCACGGAGCTTGTGACGTATGAGGATCTCCATCTCTCGGAGCGCGGCCAGGCCTGGAAAGACTCCTTGAACGGGATGTACAACCGGGATGGTAAAATCCCGGCCCAGATCGACGGCGGTCTCAAGTGCTTCGGACATCCCATCGGCGCATCGGGACTGCGGATGATTTATGAAATGTACCTGCAGCTTCAAGGACGGGCCGACAAGCGTCAGCTCAACAATCCGCGATACGGTTTGACACACAACCTGGGCGGTTTCCCTCACCAGAACGTGTGCGCGATTTCCATTATTGGAAAGTATGGAAAATAATTCCGTGGGACGCGGATGACGCTGGCACCGCGGAGGTGGTGAAGCCGCTTTCTCCACCTCCGCGGCCTCCTTCGGACGGATCTGTTTTGACGGAGATGTCGGAAGCGTCAGAAACAATGTATTTTGATGAGGAGACGGATGGATGGATATTATTCAATATACGGATGAACATCGAATGTTCCGGGATACCTTTCGGAAGTTTGTGGCCAATGAACTGCTTCCCCATGTCGAGGAATGGGAAGAGGCCGGCATCGTTCCCAAGAGCGCCTGGAAGAAAATGGGGGAACACGGATTTCTGGGTATGTCCGTTCCGGAGGAATACGGCGGCGCGGGAGCGGACTTTCTGTATTCGGTGATTGTCACCGAGGAGCTGGCTCATTCCAATTTTGCGGGACTTGCAGCGCCCCTGCATACCGATATCGTTGTTCCCTACATTCTTTCCTTTGGTTCTGAAGAGCAGAAGCAAAAGTATCTTCCCGGGTGCGTCACCGGAGATATCATCACGGCGGTGGCCATGACGGAACCCAATACCGGCAGCGATCTTGCCGCGATCAAGACGACCGCCGTGGAGGACGGAAATGACATTGTCCTGAACGGGCAGAAAACCTTTATCAGCAACGGGATCAACTGTGATCTGTGTGTTGTGGCGGCAAAAGATTCGGCCTGTACGGATCCCCACAAAGCGGTGGATCTTTTTATCGTGGAAGCCGGCACTCCTGGCTTTGAGAAGGGCAGGCGGCTGAAAAAAGCCGGTTGGCACAGCCAGGATACCTCCGAGCTGTATTTCACGGACTGCAGGATTCCCAAAAGCAACCGTCTGGGCGAAAAAGGGACCGGATTTCTGAAGCTCATGACGAAGCTTCAGCAGGAGCGCTTGGTGGTGGCCATCTGTGGAATCGCGGCCGCCGAATACATGCTGGAGACCACCATCCAGTATTGCCGGGAACGGACGGTTTTTGGAAAACCCGTCTCCAAGTTTCAGGTCCATCAGTTCACGCTGGTGGAATGCGCCACGGAGATCAAGATCGGGCGAACCTTCGTGGACAAGCTGATTGTGGATCATATGGAGGGACGGCAGGTCATCATCGAGACGTCGATGGCCAAATACTGGATCACGGATATGGCCCACCAGGTTGCGGACCGATGCCTTCAGCTCCACGGGGGCTATGGGTACTGCGATGAATACGGGATTTCACGGGCTTGGCGCGACAGCCGGGTGAGCCGGATCTTCGCCGGAACCAATGAAATCATGAAAGTAATTATTGCCAGGTTTATGGGGTTATAGCGTATGGCCGGACCACTGGAAGGTTTAAAAATTCTCGACTTCACGACCCTTTTGCCCGGGCCGTATGCAACCATGACCCTGGCTGATTTGGGAGCGGATGTCCTGTCTGTTGTTTCAGGAAGCCGTCCCGACCTGGCTGCCGTAACGCCGCCGTTTATTACAGGAACGGCCCTGTCCGTTGCTTCGGCCTATCTGGGTCGAGGGAAAAAGTCCATTACGCTCAACCTGAAAGATTCGAGGGCTATACAGGTCGTCCATCGTCTTCTGGAGGGGTACGACATTCTCCTTGAACAGTTCCGTCCGGGGGTAATGGCGAAGTTTGGCCTGGGCTTTTCCCAGATCCAGGAGAAATATCCTTCTCTGATCTATTGTTCTCTGACCGGATATGGCCAGACGGGACCCCTGAAAGACAAAGCGGGCCATGACATCAATTATTTATCCCTCGCGGGACTCATGAGCTATGCGGGGCGCAAAGATGGCGGGCCTGTTCCCATGCCCATGCAGATTGCCGACGTGGCTTCAGGGTCGAATAGTACAA
>JAQVQT010000117.1:0-1541 GCA_028701435.1 Smithellaceae bacterium
TCATCAAAACGCTGAAGGAATCTCTGGTGGCCAACCGGATTCATTCCATCGTCGGCATCATGAACGGGACCTGCAATTTCATTCTGACCAAGATGACGAACGAGGGGAAGCCCTTTGACGTGGTCCTCAAAGAAGCCCAGAAGCTGGGTTTTGCCGAAGCCGACCCGACGTTTGACATTGAAGGCATTGATACGTCGCACAAAATGGCCATCGTGCTGTCGCTGGCCTACGGAAAAAAAGTCCGGCTCAAAGACATTTACCTGGAAGGCATCACCAAAATCAGCGCGGAGGACATCGCCTTTGCCAAAGAGCTGGGCTACCGGATCAAGCTGCTGGCGATTGGCCTGCTGAAAGGCGATGCCGTGGAGGCCAGAATTCATCCGACCATGATCGCGTCGGGGCATCTGCTGGCGAACGTCAATCAAAACTACAACGCGTTTCATCTGGAGGGAGACGCCTCCGGTCCGGTCTTTCTTTTCGGCCAGGGCGCGGGCATGATGCCCACGGCCAGCGCGGTATTCAGCGATATTCTGGACACCGCCCGCAACGTTCTGAAGGGGATTTCCGGACGGGTGCCGCTTCGGTCCATCAATGAAACCGGCATGAAGGACATTCGTCTGGTCCCGATGGACAACATCGAAACGAAGTATTACTTCCGGTTCACCGCCCTGGACCGTCCGGGCGTCCTGTCCAAAATTTCCGGCATCCTGGGCGAGCATGACATCAGTTTGGCCACCGTGATTCAGAAGGCCAGGCAAGAGGCGGGAGCCGTTCCCATTGTGATGACAACCTATAAAGCGAAAGAGAAAAATGTTCGTCAGGCATTGAAAAAAATCGACCGGCTCGACATTGTAAGAGACAAAACGATTCTCATTCGCATCGAGGATGAGTTGTAAGCGGATTGCAGGCGACTGCGGCGTCCGCGCGAAACCCCGCGCGGCGTCTTCAATCAAGGACGTAAGAGGGTATGAAGCTGTGAAATACGTAGTTTTGCTGGGAGACGGAATGGCGGATTATCCAAGCCGGCAGCTTGGAGGGAAAACTCCGCTGGAGTGCGCCGTCACTCCCTTTCTCGATCAAATCGCCTCGGAAGGAACCCTGGGGTTGGTGGATACGATTCCCGAGGGGTTCACGCCCGGTTCGGATGTGGCCAATTTAAGCGTGCTGGGCTACGATCCGAAAGAAACCTATACGGGCCGAGGGCCGTTGGAGGCCGCAAGCCAGGGCATTGCCCTGGGGCAAGGCGACATCGCCTACCGCTGCAACCTGGTCCATATCGGGGAGCCCGGAGAAGGTGCGGCATTCATGGACGACTTTACCGCCGGACATATTTCTTCCACCGAGGCCAGAGAGATCATTCTGGAACTCAACCAAAAGCTGAACGCCTCCCGGTATCAGTTTTATCCCGGCGTGGGGTATCGCCACCTGCTGGTGTGGCGCAACGCCGCCGGGTCTCCCCAAACCACTCCGCCGCACGATATTCCCGGCAAGCCCATTGCCCCGTTTTTGCCGCGGGGCGATTACGCGGAGGAAATTCTCGG
>JAQVQT010000117.1:1641-5942 GCA_028701435.1 Smithellaceae bacterium
TGATGGACAAATTCATCCGGGACTGGAGTGCGTTTCTTGGAAAGTAACCTGTCTACGATCCGCGTGATCTACGCCGACACCGACGCGATGGGCATTGTTTATCACGCCAACTATATCCGCTGGTTTGAGCACGGCCGAAATGAATTGATGCGGCAGGTGGGAATTGTCTATTCGGATTTGAATCAACTGGGCCTCCATCTGCCTCTGACGCAGGTGTTCTGTCGTTATCTCCTGCCGGCAACCTACGACGATTTGCTCACGGTGGAAACGAACTTTGATTACATCAAAAGAGCCAGCATTCGGTTTGGCTCCAAAATCTGGAATGAAAACCGGCAAAAGCTGCACGCCGAAGGATACACCATCCATGCCTGCACAAACCACGTAGGCAAAATCCGCAGAATGCCGGCGCTGATCACCGGATTGATTGAAAAATATTCCATTAGCAAAGGGGAGTAACATGGCCGCCAAGTTATCTAAAAAAGACCTGAAAAGCCCGGACGCTTTTCAAACCACGTTTGAGAAAGTGGGCGAGTATGTTGAGGAAAATAAAAGCCGCGTGATCATCGCCGGAACCGCCCTGGCCTGTGCCGTGCTGCTGGTTCTGGGTATTTATTTTTACTGGAGCTACTACTCCGGCGCCGCCTTGAAATTATACGCCTCCGCCCAGGACAGTATTCTGAAAAGCGGCGATAATCCGCAAACGGCAAACGCCAACATTCCGGTCTTTCAAAAGCTGGTGGATCAGTATTCCTACACCTGGAGCGGCCGGATGGCCCATTACCATCTCGCCAACATTTATTACAATCAGGGAGACATGGACAGGGCGATTGCTTCCTACGAAAAATTTATCGCCAAAACGGGATCGGATAAAACGGGGGTCAAATTTCTGGCGCTGACGTCCCTGGGATACGCCCATGAAACCAAAAAGGACTTCCAGGCGGCCCTGAAATATTTTGAGCAGGCGCAAAAGGTTTATCATACCGGTTTTGAGATGATGAGCCTGCGCAACCTGGCGCGCGCTCACGAAGAATTGAACGACAAAGCAAAAGCTCTGGAATATTATAAAAAGGCCCTTGAAAAAACAACGGAGCCGGCGGCCAAAATTTTTATTCAGCGAAAGATCGCCGCGCTCGGCTGATTTTTCGCAATCGGTTTCAGACCGCAGTCGATCACGGAGGCGCAAGCATTTGAAAAAAGTACTGATGTCAGGAAATGAAGCCATTGCCCGCGGCGTGTATGAGGCGGGGGTAAGGTTTGCGGCGGCCTATCCGGGCACGCCCAGCACCGAAATCATGGAGCAGTTCGCCCGGTACGACGGTGTGTACGCCGAATGGGCGCCCAATGAAAAAGTCGCGGTGGAAGTCGCCATCGGCGCGGCTTTAGGCGGTGCGAAAGCTCTGGCGGTGATGAAGCATGTCGGCGTGAACGTGGCCGCCGATCCGATTTTCACCGTCAGCTACACCGGGATCGCAGGGGCGTTGGTCATCATCAGCGCCGATGATCCGTCCATGCACAGCTCGCAAAACGAGCAGGACAACCGCAACTACGCCAAGTTCGCCAAGATTCCCATGCTGGAGCCGGCCGATCCCCAGGAAGCGAAGGAGTACGTCAAACTCGCCTTTGCCCTCAGCGAACAATTCGACACGCCGGTCTTTCTGCGCACGACGACGCGCGTCTCCCATTCCAAATCCGTAGTTACGCTGGGCGAACCACAGGTTCCCGAAGACAAAACCACACTGGCGCATCACGCGGCAAAATACGTCATGGTTCCCATCAACGCGCGCACCCGCCGCGTGGAAGTGGAAAAGCGCCAGAAAGCCCTGCTGAAGTTTGCGGAAACCTTTTCTGAAAACAAGATGGAAATTAACGATCCGGAAGTCGGCATCATTACCGCGGGCATGCCCTACAACTACGCCAAGGATGTTTTTCCAAATTATTCCTACCTGAAGCTGGGCATGGTCTATCCGCTGCCGGTGAAAATGATCCGGCATTTCGCCTCCAAGGTCAAAAAGCTTTATGTCGTGGAAGAGCTCGACCCCTATCTGGAAGAGCAGATCCGGGCCATGGGCGTTGAAGTGATCGGCAAGGAGATCTTCCCCTACACCAATGAATTCGATCCCGGCGTCATTCGAAGCGCAATAACCTCCTCTGGCGAGCGCTCCGTTACATCCTATCCGGAAAGCCTGGCGCAGCGTCCGCCGAACCTTTGCCCCGGCTGTCCTCACCGGGGATTGTTTTACGCGCTCAAGAAATCCAAAGCGTACGTCCACGGAGACATCGGCTGCTACACGCTGTCCTATCTGAAGCCTCTGGAAGGTCTGCATTCCTGCATCTGCATGGGCGCCAGCATCGGCATGGCCCACGGCATGAGCAAGGCCCTCATGGAAAAAGGGAAGGGGAAAGTGGTCGGCGTCATCGGCGATTCCACTTTCCTTCACTCCGGCATCACGCCTCTGATGAACATGGCCTACAACAACAGCGATGCCCTGATCATCATTCTGGACAACAGCACCACGGCCATGACCGGCATGCAGGAGCATCCGGGAACAGGCTACACCCTGATGGGCAAGGAAGCCAAAAAAGTCAATCTGAATATTCTGATATCGGCCCTGGGCATTGAAAATATTCGTGTGATCGATCCGAACAACGTGAAGGAAGCCCGCAGCGCGATCAAGGATGAACTGGCCAGCTCCGGTCCTTCCGTCATTATCGCCCAGAGCCCCTGCGTTTTGTTCAAAAGGGCAAACCAGAAGGCAAAGCCGCCGCTGAAGATTGATCCGGACGCGTGCGAAGGCTGCCGGTCCTGTCTGGAGCTGAACTGCCCGCCGATCGCCTGGAAAAAAGGTGTCACGAAGGAGGGTTCCAAGCGAAAAGGAATCGCCGTGATTGATGAAACGCTGTGCAACGGTTGCGGCTTGTGCGCCCAGGTCTGCAAATTCGGCGCGATCGGCTGAAGAAAAGGGAAGGTTTATGAAAGACGAGAAGGTAAAAAGTATTCTATTTGCCGGAGTGGGCGGGCAGGGCATCATTCGGGCCAGCGATATTCTCTGCGAAGTCATGATGGAGGCAGGCTACGACGTCAAGAAAAGCGAAGTCCACGGCATGGCGCAGCGCGGCGGCTGCGTCACCAGCCACGTTCGCTACGGCGCGAAGGTTTATTCCCCGCTCGCGGAGCCGGGGACCATTGAAACTCTAGTTTCCTTTGAGAAAATGGAAGCACTTCGCTACCTGAAAGACTTAAGCCCGAACGCTTCCGTTATTTTGAATACCGAGCAAATCAACCCCCCGGCCGTCAATATCGGGGATTCTCAGTATCCAGATGATATTATTGAGTTTTTAAAAAAGCAGTACCCGAAGGTGATGACGGTTGACGCGCTTTCGCTTGCGTTGAAAGCAGGCAATCTGAAAACGGCCAATGTCGTCCTTCTCGGATCTCTTTCCTCTTTGATGGACATTCCGCATACGATCTGGGAAAGAGTCATTCGGAAATCTTTTCCGCAAAAACTGGTAAAATTGAACCTGGAAGCTTTTCAAATGGGAATTCCTGCTTAAATTACCGCCATAAGAGGGTATTGCAGCTCAAAAGCAAAGGACATTTTTATGGCTGAAGATTATTATCAGGTTCTGGGCGTCGATAAAAAGGCCACCGCGGAGGAAATCAAGAAAGCCTATCGGAAACTGGCCGTCAAGTGGCATCCGGACAAGAATCCCAACAACAAGGCGGCCGCGGAAGAGAAATTCAAAAAAATCAGCGAAGCCTATGCCGTTTTAAGCGACGCGGAAAAACGCCGGAATTACGACAATTTCGGTTCCGCCGATCAGTTCCGCCAGCAGTATTCACAAGAAGACATTTTCCGCGGATTTGATCTGGATGAAATTTTGCGCAGTTTCGGATTCGGCGGCTCCAGGGGAGGGGGGCGAACGACCTTTCGAACCGGAGCGAGACGGGGCGGTTATACGCAGTATGACGACCCGCTGGCCGGTATTTTCGGCCAGATGGGCGGCGGCGGCCAGTATGCCGATGTGCCGCAAAAAGGGCAGGATGCTGAATATAATTTATCGATATCATTGGAAGAATCCGTTATGGGCGCGGACAAGAAGATTTCGCTCCAAATGGAAAACCGGATTGAAGATATCAATGTCAAAATTCCCTCCGGCATCAGCACGGGGAAGAAACTGCGTCTTCCCGGAAAAGGTCTGGCCGGCTATCAGGGAGGCCCCAACGGGGATCTTTACCTGAATATCAATGTCTTGCCCCATCCGATCTTCGCCCGTGACGGAAACGATCTTTATATCGAAAA
>JAQVQT010000118.1 GCA_028701435.1 Smithellaceae bacterium
ACAAATCATGCAAAAAATCCATGCATCTCTCCTCGTTTTCAGTATGGGTGTTGAATGTCTTCGGATGTGAACTCATGGTCCCGCGTCCGGAAAACGGAGGATCCGTCTTTTTTCCACATCTTTAACCTCATGGAATCTTTGCCCATGGCCCGCCGGATCAACCCGACGGGAAGCACCAGGACCAGAAAGATGACACCCAGAATGACCCGGGACATGACCGATCCCAGCAGATGGGAAAAGCCCAGCCATATTCCGGCGACCGGTCTGAATGCCCCAGGCCAGATCATGTTGACCAGCAGAAGAACAATGGCCAGGCCGTAACAAAACCGAACGTCCGCGAAAAAGGCGACAAGCAAGCAGATCAACACCATCGCCATGCCTGTGTCTTTGGCCTGATCGTTTGTTATCGTCGCGGGGAAGGGTCCCCGGAATTTGTCAAGGATCCCGGAAGTCATATTTCTTTCATATTCTTGGTTTCCGGTTATTCCGGATTAATACGGCCTATAACACTTTTTTTTGCCGGTCGGCAAGACATTCCTTGCAGGCGGGGCCGGTTTGCCGGGGAATAGCGAAGCGCGCGCGGAAAGCCAGCCGATTTCATTTTTGAAATAGGTTTTCCGCCGCACATGTGCTAGTATCGGCTCAAATAAAAACCACGAACCGTGAACCTTTTTTCGATAAAATATTATGGATGTTTCCGTCATCATTGTTTCCTATAATACGGCTGACCTGACGATTAAGTGCCTTGCATCCGTTCGCGCAGCCGCGGGCAAAAAGGAAATTTTCGTGGTGGACAACGCCTCGACCGACGGGAGTGCCGCCGCCATAGGCAAACAGTTTCCGGAAATCACGTTGATCGAAAATCCGCAAAACATGGGTTTCGGCGCAGCCAATAACCGGGCGCTGAAAATCTGCCGGGGCCGCTACGTGGTCTTTCTGAACCCCGACACGGTCGTGCGGCCCGGCACTCTGTCCCGGGCCGTCTCGTATATGGACGCGCATCCGGATGTCGGCCTAGCCGGTGCAAGGATTCTTAACCCGGACGGGTCCCCTCAGGAATCGATCTCCTGGCGCTATCCGGGAGAAAAATTCGCAAAAAGTGAAACAAAAGGTCTGCCCGGAAAGATCGCCTGCGTTCTGGGCGCTTTCATGATTGCCCGCAGGCCGCTGATTGACGAGCTGGGCGGTTTTGACGAGGACTTCTTTCTTTATGGAGAAGACGAGGACCTGGCCTGGCGCATCCGCGAAAAAGGCTTTTCCATCGGCTATATTGAAGAAACGGAAGTGCTTCACTGGGGCGGCCAAAGCGAGGCCCGAACGCCGCCGCCGGAGCTCTTTGAAAAAAAACTCCGCGCGGAATATCTGTTTTATGCCAAGCATTACCAGCCGCAAACCATCGCCCGAATCAAACGCTCGCAGCGGCGAAAAGCGATTTACCGACTCATCACGCTTTGGCTGACGACCCCTTTTTCCCGGGACCGACAGGCCCATGAAAACAAGACACGATGCTACCGGCTGGTACTGGCGATGACCCGGTCCTGAAAAACCGGCGGTGCCGGCCAGAATCTTCTTGACACCCGCTGGGGGACTTCCTATCATGCGCTTACTGACCGTTTCAGCATATTCTTCGGATGCGAGGCTCGGAAAATTTCCATGAAAACAGCCGTCAAGGTTATTGCAATCAATCTGATCGGCGTCCTGATCATCCTAGCGCTCCACGAAGGCTTCCTCTTCGCTCTGATCCGCCACCCGGATCTGTTGAGAAAGTGTCCGATGGGGCTCAGAAACAGCATTGGCTACCTGTACAACAATGGAGACCGGCGCATCATCCAGTTTTCACCCGACTGCGCGAGGTTTGACGAAAATCTCGGCTACACGCTTAACCCGGGCCAGTGCGTCTTCTCGGGAAACGAATTCAGCAACACGTACCGGATCAACAGCGCCGGGCTCAGAGACGACGAGTCATCGCTGGATCATCCCGAGATCATCGTCACCGGGGACTCTTTTGCCATGGGATGGGGCGTGGAACAGGAGGAAACCTACGCACAGCTCCTTGAGAGAAAGACACGACTGCGGGTTCTGAACGCGGCGATCTCTTCCTACGGCACCGCCCGGGAGATGCTGGCGCTCAGAAGAATCCCGACGGACAGGCTCCGCTACCTGATCATCCAGTATTGCGAAAACGACCGGGAGGAAAATCTGTCTTTTTACCAGAACGGCAACACGCTCAATACCATGAGCGCCGATCAGTACCGGCAATACGCGGCGCTGGATGCCCGCGACAAATCCTATTTTCCGGGGAAATATCTGAAAATGCAGATCGAAAAGCGCGTAAAGGAGAGCGGGCAGAAGAAATCCCAGGCATCCAAACCCGTGGACCTAGACGAGGTCGATCTGTTCATCAACGCCATCACGCAAAGCGGCGTGAATCTGAAAAGCGTTCAGCTCATTGTCTTCGTGATGAACGGCCGGATCGCCGACGACAACCGGGCGTTCCCGGCGGCGTTGAAGAAGAAGATCGCCGACGGCAACTACCCTGATTATATCCGCCGGATGATTGTTCTGGACCTTTCAGACGCTTTGAACGAGAGCAATTTTTATGTCCTCGACGACCACATGAACCGTTCCGGCCACGAGATCGTCGTGGATGTTCTTTATCAAACCCTATCCCGTTGAGGCGATCCCTCCCTAAGGAAACTTAAACCCATGCAAAAAAAACAACCAAAGCAAACACGATATCTGGAAGATCTCATTTTCCGGGGAGAGTTTCGTTTTCATCACCTGGCCGTCGCGGGCATCGATAACGAGGCGGTGGCGCGGATTTTTTCCCCCGCCATTCTCCGGGAGGAATACTGTTTGTTTGCCAACGCCATCGCCGATGGCGACGGGTATTTCCGGATGCTTCATGAACGGCTGACCGCCGCTCTGGAGAAAAGACAGCCGCTGCCGGTGGTCCGCTTTGCCGACGGGGAATATGCCTTCTACCGGGGCAGTCTGGACTGCAACGGTCTTTACAAGCAGGCCCAGTCCGTCGAAGCCATTGAAAAGGCAATGCCGATGCACCTCGATACGATGATCCGCCTGGCGGACCACGGTCTTTTGGCGCCGCTGATTTTCCCAGGTAATTCGCAGGCGCCCGCCAACGACAGATTTTTTTTCAGGAAACAAAAACGCGATTCCACCGCAGCGGTGTTTCTAAATTTCCTGCGCGACCACGGCATCGGACTGACGGCGGAGAATTGCGTGCCGTTTTATGTGGTCTATGCGTACCTGAGTTCGCCTGTTTTTGCCGCCGCCATGAACGGCCGGAAGGTTTGCATTCTGAATTCGGATTGCAACGAAGACAGCTGCAGAACCTGGTTTGCCCGGCAAAACAGCGTTCCGGAACTGTCCTTTGTGGATATTCCGAAGGAATACGCGGCCACCCACTGGGAAGAATACAGAAAGCCGGTTCTTGATGGGATTCCAGCCGGCACCGAGCTGTGCATTGTCGGCGCGGGTGTCGGCGCGTTGCTGATCTGCGGAGATGTCTCGCAGGCGCTATGTGTCCCGGCCATCGACGCGGGGCATGTCCTGAACATGATGAACAACCGGGTGGACAAGTCCAACGGCGCGCGCCTCTATACGCTGAGAAAATCCCAATGAACGATCCGCTGAAACCTTATCGTCGCCGGTTCCGTCTTTGGAACAACGAACGAAAACTCCGCAGGGAGCAGTGCGGCTACGCGGCAAAATTCCGAAAGATGAAGCTTCGCCTTTCCGGTAACGACGAGCTGCGGCACGAGCTGAAAGCGGTTTTCCCCCATCTGACGCCCAGACCGGTCGGAAAAATTCGCACGATCGCGATTTATCATCATTACAACTGGGAAAACCATGCGCTGATTCCGGCGCTGGAAAAATTCGGCCCGGTGCGCCACTATGACTGGTTTGACGAATTCAACCATCAGAACAAAGACTGGCGCCGGACGGGCAAAAAGCGCTTGAATCGGGCTCTTCCGGAAAAAATCCATCAGTGGATGGAGCAGGAGCCGGCGGATTTCATTTTCATGTACGTCACCGGAGAGCTGATCGATCCCGAAACGCTGGCGGCCCTGCGCGGCTTGGGCGTTCCGATGGCCAACATGGGGCACGACGACAAGCGGCTGTTCGTGGGAAAAGTCCGCGGCGGTCTGGCGTTCGGCGCGCGGGATATCTGCAGGTATTTCGATCTGTACTGGACCAGCACCGAAGACGCGCTCATGAAATACCGGGTGGAAGGCGCAAGGCCGATTTACATGCCGGAAGCGGCAAATCCGGAAATCCACAAACCCTATGACCTGGAAAAAACCATCGACGTTTCCTTTGTCGGACAGCGCTACGGCAACCGCGAAGAGGTGATTCGCGAACTGCAGCGGAGCGGCATAGCCGTCCAGGCCTACGGCTACGGCTGGCCCAACGGGCCGCTGGAAATCGAGGACATGGTCAAACTGTATTCCCGAAGCAAAATCAACCTCGGGTTCGGCGGGGTGGAGGGACACCGGAACACGTTTTGCCTCAAAGGGCGCGATTTTGAGATTCCGATGAGCGGCGGGCTCTACCTGACGGAAGACCACCCGGAATTGGCCAACGCATTTAAACCCGGAGAGGAGATTCTCACCTACACCGGCATGAATGACCTGACGGGGAAAATCCGACATTACCTGCAACACGAAGACGAAGCGGAAGCCATTCGAAGAAAAGGACGAGAACGCGCCTTGCGCGATCACACATGGGAGGCGCGTTTTGCCAGAATTCTCCGCTTGCTGGGCCTGCTCTCGCCGGAAAGCCCCAAGGGTCAGTGACCCGAACCCTCCTAAAAGTGGAGTCTCGCCGCGTCCAGGGTGTTTTTCATGAGCATGGCAATCGTCATGGGGCCGACGCCGCCGGGCACGGGCGTAATGGCGGACGTTTTAGGGGCGACTTCATCAAACGCGACATCGCCCGCCAGCTTGCCGCTTTCCAGCCGGTTGACACCGACGTCGATCACCACCGCTCCTTCTTTGACCATGTCCGCTGTGATCATGCGCGGCTTTCCGACGGCGGCAATCAGGACATCGGCGCGTCTTGCCACGGCGGGCAGGTCCTTCGTTTTGGAATGGCACATCGTCACCGTGGCATTTTGGGCCAATAGCAGAAACGACATGGGCTTGCCGACGATGTTGCTGCGGCCGATCACGACCGCGTCTTTTCCGGAAAGCCCGATGCCGGTGCGGGCGATCAGTTCCATGATGCCCCGGGGTGTGCACGGAACGAAGAGCGGCGAGCCGGTGACGAGACGGCCGACATTGGCTGGGTGAAAGCCGTCCACGTCTTTGTGCGGATCAATGGCGGCAATGATTTTATCCGTGACGATATGTTTCGGCAGGGGAAGTTGAACCAGAATGCCGTGAATCTGCCTGTCGTTGTTCAGATCTCGGATCAGGTCCAGAAGCTCCGCCTCTCCGACATCGGCGGGCAGTTTGTATTCGCGCGAAAGAAAACCGGCCTCCTCGCAGGCCTTGGCCTTTCTTCTCACGTAAACTTTCGAGGCGGGATCGTCTCCCGCCAGCACGACGGCCAGACCGGGCACGACGCCGGTCCTTCGCGTTAAGACTAATGTTTCTTCCCGAACCGCCTGGCGGATATCCTGCGCAATTTTATTTCCATCTATAATGATCGACATAACTTCCCTTATTTTTCGATGCCACCCCGGTGCTTGCCTGTGTGACGCTCCGTCATGGCTGTTTTGGATTCTTATAATTCATCGGCCGCAATTTTTCAGCGCGTTGGAATATAGTGTAAAAACAAAACCCTGGCAAGGAAAAAACCGCCGCGCGGATGAAATCGGACCACGCATGGATATCTTCTTGATAAAATGCCGATTC
>JAQVQT010000119.1 GCA_028701435.1 Smithellaceae bacterium
TCCAGGATTTATTAATGAAACCATGAAAGGAGAAGCTATGGCGTCCAAGAAAGTATCGGCAATGGTGGAAGAGTTCAAGAACTTCGCGTTAAAGGGCAATGTAGTGGACCTGGCCATCGGTGTGATTATCGGCGCCGCGTTCGGAAAGATCATTGATTCACTGGTCAAGCACATCATCATGCCGCTGATCAGCCTGGTCATGCCCGGCGAACAGGGGTATCTGGCCTGGAAGTGGGCGGTCAACGGCAAGGAAATTCCCTACGGACTCTTCATCGGGGAAGTGGTCAACTTTTTGATCATTGCGCTGGCCCTGTATATTTTCATTGTGAAATTTATCGGCATGATTGTGAAAAACAAGGAAGAAGCGCCGCCGGCTCCGACCAAGGACCAGGAATTGCTGGCGGAAATCCGGGATCTGTTGAAAAAATAACCTTTGTCCCGAAATGCACCGTCCGTTGGACAGGCAAAGGAAGACGCTTGGGGGGGTGGCCGTGTCTGCCGGCCCGGGGGAAAACCGGTGAAAAGGACGCGGCACCAACCGCCTTGCGGCAGACGGCCCGCGAAAGTTTCTTACAGTTCATCGCAGAGACGGCGGCGGGGGCGCGGCGCGTGTCCGGCGCCCCCGTCAGTCTCTATTTCTTGTGATTGCGGAAGAAACCCAACAGAAATTCGGAATCCTTGGGGGACAGGTCAAACTTGAAAACCGCCTTTTCAATCAGCGCGTGCAGCGGCTGACCTTCGCCGTCTTCCAGGCTGCCGGAGATCCATTTAATCGCCTTCTGAACATTTTCAGCTTCGGGCATAATTGTTGCCATTTTGTTGCTTCCTCCTTGTGATTTTTTAAGCAGTTTTCCGCGTTCAGGATTGTATCGACACAGCGCAAAAACTTTTTAGATACATACTACAATCCGTCTGAAAAATTAACAAATATTTGGCTTGATTTGACATTAAAATGATGATGATTACCTTGATGAAAACAGAACGAAAGGAGACGCAGGATGGCTAAATCAATGAAGGGAACTCAAACGGAGAAAAACCTGCTGGCGTCTTTTGCCGGCGAATCGCAGGCCAGAAACCGCTACACATTTTTTGCAAGCGCCGCGAAAAAGGAAGGATACGAGCAGATTTCCCGCTTTTTCCTCGAGACGGCGGAAAATGAGAAAGAGCACGCCAAAGTGTTTTTCAAGTATCTGGAAGGCGGCGAGCTTGAAATCACCGCGGCCTATCCGGCGGGCGTGATCGGCGACACCAAAAGCAATCTGGAAGCCGCGGCGGCCGGAGAAAATATGGAGTGGACCGTGCTGTACGCCGATGCCGCGAAAATCGCCAGGGAGGAAGGATTCCCGGAAGTGGCCCGCTCCTTTGAGCAGATCGCCAAGGTGGAAAAGTTTCACGAAGAACGCTACCGCAAACTGGCCGCCAACATCGCCAGGGGCGAGGTGTTCACGAAAAAGGCGGCAACCAAGTGGCACTGCATCAACTGCGGCTACGTGTATGAAGGGCCCGAGGCGCCGAAGGAATGCCCCGCCTGCAAACACCCGCAGTCCTATTATGAGGTGCTGGCTGAAAATTATTAAAACGCCGTCACGCAAAAGGAATACCGCAAAAGAACATCAAAAGGCCGGCGGGGCTGATGCCCCTCCGGCCTTTTTTCGCTTCAACTTCCACGATTATCTGACAGCGAAGGGATAGCGGGCTGTTTGCCGGGCTTGACACTGAAGGAAAAATGCCCTAGATTGGCGCAGTTTTTTTAAGAAAGGTTGTTGTCATGTCCACGAAAAAGCAGCGCCGGTCCGAGAATTTCAAAGACCGCCAAAAAAAGAAATCCACCCGAATCGCCTATCTGGCCGCCATCATCGGCGGCATCGTTTTGCTGCTGGTGCTTTTCTTTGTCATTTTATTCAACGCCTTGTTTCCGCCGGTGGATATGGAAGCTTTACACCGGAAAAAAATATCGGCCAAAATTTATTTTTCCGATCCTCAGGAACGATTTCTCGTTTTCGAAAAACGGGTGATTTACAAGGAAGAAGATCCGGCGCAGCAGGCCAAAGAAGTGGTCAGGGCGCTTCTGGAGGGATCCAAAACCAAAAGCAAAACCGGCAACGTCAACACCTTTCCCGCGGGCGTGGTCCTCAAAGACATTCGGCTGGACAAAGACGGAACCGCTCAGGTCAACTTCGGCGCAGGTTTGACGAAGAACCATCCGGGCGGTTCCACGGCGGAGATGATGACGATTTATTCTCTGGCCAATACGCTGGCGGAAAATGTTCCTCAGATTCGGGCGGTAAAAATTCTGGTGGACGGCAAAGAACTGCCCACCCTCAAGGGGCACATTTCCACGGCGCATTCTTTCCAGCCGGACCCCGATCTCTTCGCGCCCGTCAAAGAGGAGAAAAGCTGACATCCCCATGGCGCCTAAATCCAAAATATCACGCACGCGCAACATCGGAATTGTCGCCCACATCGATGCGGGAAAAACCACCGTCAGCGAACGGATTCTTTTTTACACGGGCAAGTCCTATAAAATGGGCGAGGTGCATGACGGCGAAGCGGTCATGGATTGGATGCCGCAGGAGCAGGAGAGAGGCATCACCATTACCTCCGCGGTGACCACCTGCACCTGGAAGAATTCCGAGATTCACATCATAGACACGCCGGGGCACGTGGATTTCACCATTGAAGTGGAGCGGTCCCTGCGCGTGCTGGACGGCGCGGTGGTCGTATTCTGCGCCGTGGCCGGCGTCGAACCCCAATCCGAAACCGTCTGGCACCAGGCGGACAAATACGGCGTTCCCAAGATTGCCTTTGTCAATAAAATGGACCGCGTCGGCGCGGATTTTTTCCATGTCGTGGAAATGATGCGCGACCGTTTTGGCTCTCTTCCCGTTCCCGTGCAGATTCCGGTGGGGAGTGAAGACACCTTCCGCGGCGTGGTGGATCTGATCCACCGCAAGCTCCTGATCTGGGATGAGACCTCGCAGGGGGCCGATTATACCCAGGGCGAGATTCCGGACGATCTGGCCGAAGCCGCCTTGCTGGAGCGGGATAAAATGATCGAAACCCTGGCCGACGGCGACGATGAACTGGCGGAAATCTATCTGGCCGGCGAGGACGCGACCCCGGCGCAGATCATCGCGGCGCTGCGCAAGGCGACGATCGCCCTGAAAATTGTTCCGGTTCTTTGCGGAGCCGCCCTGCGCAACAAAGGCATTCAGCCCGTTCTGGACGCGGTCATCCACTACCTGCCGTCTCCGGAAGACATTCCGCCGGTCGAGGGCGTCAACCCGAAAACCAAGCAGCGGGAAATCCGCCACAGTTCGGACAAAGAGCCGCTTGCGGCCCTGGCTTTCAAGGTTCAGATGGATGAAGGGCGCAAGCTGACGTATCTGCGCATCTATTCCGGCCAGATTTCTTCCAATGGCGAGGTTTACAACGCCGTCAAGAAGAAGAAAGAAAAAATTGCCCGGCTTTTGCAGATGCATTCCAATAAGCGGGAAAGAATCGACCGCGCTTCCGCCGGGGATCTGGTGGCCGTTCTGGGCCTGAAGGAAACGACCACGGGCGATACGCTCTGCGATGAGGCGCGTCCGATCATTCTGGAGCAGATGGAGTTTTACCAGCCGGTCATCAGCCAGGCCATTGAAGCCAAAACCCCCGCGGACCAGGAAAAACTGGCCGTCGCGCTGGCCAAACTGACCGAGGAAGATCCGACATTAAAAGTCAAGTATGAGGACGAAACCGCGCAAACCGTCATTTCCGGCATGGGCGAACTGCACCTGGAAATCATCGTGGATCGCTTGCACCGTGAATTCAACGCCCGCGTAAACGTCGGACGCCCCCGCGTCGTGTACCGGGAAACCATTCAAAAGCAAGCCCAGGCCGAATATCTGTTTGAAAAGGAACTGGGGGATAAAAGACATTTTGGCCAGGTCCGTCTTGAACTTACGCCGAGAAAGCGCGGCGCCGGGAATGAAATCGTGAACGCGATTCCTGAAGAAATTGTTCCCGCCGAATATCATGAGGTCATTGAAGAGAGCATCCGCGAGGCGATGACCAGCGGCGTGCTCAACAGCTATCCGGTTATAGACGTCGGCGTCCGGCTGATCGGAGGCGCTTACCGAGAGGGAGAAGCGTCCGCTCAGGGCTACAAAATCGCCGCGGCGACGGCTTTCCGCGACGCGTGCCTCGCCGCGGAGCCGGTCATGCTCGAACCGATCATGATGGTAGATATCATCACTCCCAGCGAATTTATGGGCGACGTCATCGGCGACATCAATGCCCGCCGCGGTGAAATTCAGGCGGTCAATCCCAAGGGGCCCGTCTCCGAAATCAAAGCCAAGGTGCCGCTCAAGGCCCTCTTCGGTTATTCCACGGACCTGCGCTCCGCCACACAGGGGCGCGCCGTGTTTACCATCATGTTTGAAGAATACAACAAGGCATAAAAAGGTGATGGAAGATATTCACCGGTGGATGGAAAAACGTTTGTAATTCTGTGGACTGAACACCCGTCCCGAAAGGGGCGGGAGAAACCCTGAAGGAGGCAAACGTGGCTGTTCTGAAACACGCATGGGAACGAGTGCGCGATTATGCCGTTTTCGAAAGCGAACGCGGGGTCTATCCGCAGACTTTTTCGGAAGAATTGAACGAACAATGCGGCCGGATCCTTTATGTCGTATCCCTCATTACATCCGTGGCCTGGCTGCCCTATATTTACCTCGACACCATGCTCCATCCGGAAGAGCCCCTGCTTCCCATACTCCGCATGGGTCTGTCCGTCTTCAGCTTCGCTATCTTTATCCTGTACATCTCGAAGCGCTTTCTCCAGTACAACATGCTGTTTCTGGTGCTCATCGGCGCCTATCTGGCGATCGGCTGCGCATTCATCACCGCCCTGGCGGATGCCGATCCCGTGTACATGGGAGGCTATATTTTCATACTGACCGTGATGGCTCTTGTGCCGGTGGACCGGCGCTATGCCCTGGTGATCATCGCGGCTTCTCTGCTGACGTTTTTTGTCGTCGGACGCTTTGAAAATGTTTCCTTCAACCGGGCGAGCGACCGATACAGCATCATGGATTTGTCGAGCGCCACGTTTGTCGCCATTGCGTTTATCTATCTGCTGCACAACACCAGGCTGGCCAGCTGGCTGAAATCCAGAAAGATTGAACAGCAGAGCGAGGAAATGCGATCCGACAAGGAAAAAATCGACAACCTGCTTTTGAATATTCTGCCGCCCGCCGTGGCCGAGGAGCTGAAAGGCCAGGGATACGTCAAGCCCGTGTTTTATCCGTCCGCGACCATTGTCTTTACGGATTTTGTCGGCTTTACCAAGATTTCCGAAACGCTGACGCCCGACCAGCTGGTCCGTGAGCTGGATTCGGCCTTTTCCCGGTTTGACCGCGTGATGGACAAATACGGCCTGGAAAAACTCAAGACCATCGGCGATTCCTATATGTATGCCGGAGGCGTGCCTCTTCCCAACGCGACGCATGCCATCGACGCGGTTCTGGGCGCTTTGGAAATTCAGTCGTTTGTGGAGCAGATCAACCTGGAAAAATCTCAGAGCGGGCGGCCGGTCTTTGAAATTCGGATCGGAATCAACAGCGGCCCGCTGATGGCCGGCGTCGTGGGGGAAAAGAAATTTGTCTATGACGTCTGGGGCGATTCCGTCAACCTGGCCAGCCGCATGGAATCTTCAGGCGGGAAGGGAAGAATCAACATTTCCGAATCCACCTACGCCCGGATCAAAGATTATTTTGAAACCGAGTCCCGCGGGCAGGTGCTGGCGAAAAACAAGGGAGCCGTGGACATGTATTTTGTCAAGGGACTCAAAAAGGAGTTTGC
>JAQVQT010000120.1 GCA_028701435.1 Smithellaceae bacterium
CGTGACGATGACCTTGCCGCAGTTCGGACCCTGGTAGCATTTCATGTCGCCTTCCCGCCAGCCCGTCACGATGACATGATCGCCAACTTTGGCGCTGCCCAGATCCTTCAACTGATAGCACCCGGACAATCCCCAGCAGGATTTGGATTTCGCATCCTGGATCTCTTCCATGCAAATGCGGCCTTCCTGAAAATTCTTGACCACGCAGACGCCGTGAATCTGCTTTTCGGTCTTGCCGATGCAGCAAAGGTCGCTGGCGCCGGCGATTTGGCATGTAGCGAAAACAAGACTTGCGGTAATGAAGGCAAAGACGAAGATTTTACGCATAGGTATGACCTCCCGAAAATAGGAAATAATTGGAAAACATTCTATTGGTTTCCAATGGGCCAGTCCATGAAAAATAGAACCGTCCCCTTAATGCTTGATGCGCTGGAATTTTATGAAATTTGCCTGTGACTGTCAATCACTTTCAGGCGAGGCGTGTTGAAGATGCGAGGGATTCAGGGTTTTGCCATCCAGGGGTGAGGAGCTCATACCCCTGGATGGCCTTGTACTGAAATTGTCCCGCGGTTAATCCAGAACCCAGACGTACTGCTTTTTATTCTCCGGGATAGCGGAAACTCTCGGCTTTTGAACCAAAGTGTACTTCTGTCTTCCAAATTTTACTGCGTCTTCGTAAGATGTCATGTAAATGTCAATGTTTCCCTTTTTCCTGCGATGCATCCGGTCTTTGATGACGAAAGTCCCCATATTGCCGATTTTAATTCTGGTTCCTAATGTCAAACCTTTTCGTTCCAGGTCCCGGGAGACGGCTACGATGCCGTTTCTGACGAGTTCTCCGGAAGCGGTTACGCCTTTGTTGTGGAAACACTCCTTTAACGTGTACGCGGTTACCGATATTTTGATTTCTTCCGCCCATACACTGCCGGAAGAAACACACCAGATGAAGATTCCTAAAAGCACCACTTTTGCTACTAATAGGTTTATTCTTGTCATAATGACCTCCTTGTGTTGAAAAGAGCCGAATCGCTCTTTTGCACAGATTGGGTTATGGCTACCTTTGCCTACCCGTAGCTCCTCTATATAAACACTCTCCTCGGAGAGTGGAATATGTTGATGCGTCCTTATTGCCTGATTCTGATCGGGTCCCGGTGATTAACGAGAAAAACAGACTGAAGATAAGAACAAGATTTGAGTTGGGCGGAACATATGCAAAGTGCCGGCGTATGTCAATCATTATTTTCCTGCGCGATGATCCGGTAAAAATCAAATTTCTCAATCCATGCGAATCCCGCAGCAAGTGCATTTACCGCTTGTTGCGGCGCGGCAGGTGGATCGAAGTTTCCGGGCAGCTTGCCGCGGAGAGCTTTCATTTTAATTTAATGGCTATCCTTTTCGATATCATGATATAAGCATGATCACTGATGTGGAGTGATTCCGGGCGTATGGTTGAAATGAGAGACCAAAGATTAATTAATTTTCAGAGAATTTTTCATTTTCCTAAGCATGGAGGAGGGGCATGATGAAAAAGATCATTGTTTTTATGGCATTGGTGTTTTGTTGCTCGGCAACGGCGCAGGCGGGGTGGCTCGATAGCGTCAAGGATGCCGCCAAAGACGAGGTCAAGAAAAATATTCAGGAGAAAACCCAGGAAGTCACGCCTGAACCTTTGAAACAGAGCGAGGAGACCAAATCGGTGCTGCCGTCGAGCGCACCCGCGGTTCCAGGCCTGTCGCCGGACCAGGCAAACGCAAACGCATGTTCACAGTATGTTCACGAGGATTATAAAAAATCGAAGAAGGCTCTGGAAGAAAGTAAGCTGACCTGGGGGTCTTCCAAATATTTGCCGAAGAAGGCATGGGTGGATTATCTGAAGGGCAGGTATCCCAATTTTACTAAAAGAGATTTTTATTACAAATACGGCAAATGGTTTGGCAAAAGCTGTGCCTATGTGGACTTGACCTGCAGGCCCAATGAGCCGGGATGTGATATACAAATGAAGTGTCTGGACAACTATACCAGGAAGGGAGGAAATACCTGTCCCCCCAACCTGTGCAGTTTCGACGATAAAAAATGCATCGAGCCCTTCAAGGCGCCGGAACCATAATCGACCGGGACGACTTGAATCAGGTATCAAAACGAAAGCAAACTGCCGCCGGCAAGTGGAGCGGCGGTTTGCTTTTTTTATTCACCTTGACAGTCAAGGCATTAATTTATAAAAAAGGCTCCGTAAATTCTGGGGTATGCCGGGAGAGACATTTTGCAATTAAATCCAAGCATGAAGCATAAGCTGATCCGCGCTTCCACGCGCAGCTTCGCCGAAGCGGAGCTGGCGCCCATTGCCGCCGAAATCGATCAGCAGAGGATTTTTCCCCGCGACGTCATCGAGAAAATGAGGGAACTCAATTACTTCGGTCTTCAGACGCCGAAAGCGTATGGCGGCGCGGAGCTGGATTCGGCGAGCTCCGCCATCGTGGTGGAAGAACTCTCCCGTGTTTGCGCGGCGGTGGGGTTGTGCGTGACTGTCCACAATGGCGTGGCGGTTTATCCTTTTCTTCGTTTTGCTTCCGCCCGCCAGAAGAAAATCTATCTGCCCAAGCTGGCCTCGGGAAGCGCGATCGGGGCGTTCAGCCTGACGGAGGCCAATGCGGGCTCCGACGCGGGCAGCGTGGAGACCACCGCCGTCCGGCAGGGATCAAACTACATTTTGAACGGGACTAAAATTTTTGTCACCAACGGCGGGATCTGCGACGTGGCGCTGATTTTCGCTCTGACCTCATCGCCGGAGCACAAATTGCAAAGCAGCGTATTCATTGTCGAAAGCAAATACCCCGGCTTTTTGAGAGGGGAGCGAGAAGATCTCTGCGGCATGCGAGCCAACCCGGTTTCCTCGCTGTTTTTCGAGGACTGTCCCGTGCCGGAAGAAAATCTGCTGGGGAAACTCGGCGACGGCATGAAGATCGGTCTGGCCACGCTGGACAACGGCCGGCTCGGTGTGGCCGCCCAGGCGCTGGGAATTGCGCAGGGCGCGATGGAAACGGCGGTGAAATACGCGCGTGAGCGGCAGCAGTTTAAAAAGCCGATCGCGTCTTTGCAGACGATTCAAAATTACATTGCCGATATGGCCACGGAGATCATGGCCGCGCGCCTGTTGCTGTATCGCGCCTGCGATCTCAAGGATGCGGGAATGCCCTTCGGCTGTGAAGCATCCATGGCGAAGCTCTACTGCAGCAGCGTTGCCTCCCGGGTTTCTTCGCTGGCCGTTCAGATTCACGGCGGCTACGGCTACAGCAAGGAATATGACGTGGAGCGGTATTTTCGAGACGCCCGCGTGACGGAAATTTACGAGGGCACCAGCGAAATCCAGCGTATGGTCATTGCGCGCGCCATCCTGTCCCAGTCCATTTTGTGAGAAACGATGTTGAAGATAGTTGTTTGTATGAAACAGGTGCCGATGGTCACCGAACTGCCCTGGGATGAAGAAACCGGCACGCTGAGGCGCGATCTGGCGGCGGGCATGATGAATCCCGCCTGCAAACACGCGATGGAAGCGGCGCTCCAGCTTCGGGAAAAATACGGCGCGTCCATCACGGCGATCACGATGGGGCCTCCGGCGGCCGAAGAAGTCCTGCGCGAAGCGCTGGCCATGGGCGCCGATCGCGCCGTTTTGATCTGCGACGCCCTGCTGGCCGGCTCCGACACGTATGCCACCTCGTCTATTCTGGCCCGGGCCATCCAAAAAGAAATTCCGGGCTGCGACCTGATTCTGTGCGGCGCCTACACGTCCGACAGCGAAACGGCGCAGGTGGGCCCGCAACTGGCGGAAGAGCTGCAGGTGCCGTCGGCGGCCTATGCCGAGCATCTGGAGATTTCCGGGCGGACGCTGCGCGTGCGCCGGCTGGTGGATAATTTCCGCGAAACGCTGGAAATGGAATGTCCGGCCCTGATCACGGTTTCCATGGAACGGTACGACCCGCGCTATGCGTCCTTTGCCGGGCTCAATGATGCTTTTGCCCAAACGGAAATTTCCGTCCTGAACGCGGAGGCGCTGGGCATCACGGCCGCCGAACGGGAAGCGTACGGGTCGCGCACCCGGGTGCGCAGGGTTTTTGTCCGCAGCGCGCAGAAGCGGAATGTCGTGATCACGGGGGCGGCGGCCAATGCCGCGGCCGAATTCCTGGATAAATACCAGCGCAAAATCAGCGCGGTGATCGGAAAATCGATCGAAACGAAAAAGCAGGCGCAGACCTGAAACGTGTGGCCATGAAAAAGAAAAGCATCTGGGTATTCGGCGATTACCGCAACTACTATCAGAACCGTGTGACGCTGCAGTTGATTGCGCGGGCGGTGGATCTGGCGCGCGAGATTTCCGCGGAAGTCTGCGCGGTGGTCGTCGGCCACGACCTGGAAGAATGGATCTGGGAATACACTTCGCACGGTGCGGACCGGATTCTGGCCATCGACCATCCGACGCTGACCAGCTACAGCACGGAGCATTATCTGATATTGATGGAGAGGCTGGTCCGGGAAAGGGATCCGGAGATTATTCTGATCGGCGCGACGGATTTCGGCCGGGAATTTGCGCCGCGCCTGGCCAAGCGGCTGAAAACCGGCCTTTCCGCGGATTGCGTCGGTCTGGACATCACCCCCGATGGTTTGCTGGTGCAGACGGCGCCGTCTTTCGGCGGAAACATGCTGGCGGAAATTGTCACGGAGCATCACCGGCCGCAAATGGCCACGGTGCGCCCCGGAACCTTCCGGGAAATTCCCCACGACAATACAAGGACTTCCGTGGTCGAACGTCTGCCCCTGCCCGCCCATCTGCCCGCGCCCCGCGTGCGCCTGGTGGAATATGAACGAGCCGCGCAAAAAGAACATACGATCGAAAACGCGACGGTGATGGTCTGTGGCGGCCGCGGCATGGGCAACAAGAAAAATTTCAAAAAGCTCGACGAGCTGGCCCGGCTGCTGGACGGAGACGTCGGCGCAACCCGCCCCGTGGTGTTTTCCGGGTGGGCCGGGCACGACGCCCTGGTCGGCCAGGCGGGCAAACACATCAAACCCAAAATTTTGTTTTCCTTCGGCATCAGCGGCGCGATTCAGCATACGGCCGGCCTGGGGGAAGCGGATTTTATCGTGGCGATCAACAAGAATCCCCAGGCAACCATGATGAAGATGGCCGACGTCGCCGTTGTGGCCGACGCCGGGGACTGGCTCAACCACCTGATCAGGGAACTGAAAAAGCGCATTCGGGAATAAAGACGTCCCGGACGCTAAAGGAGGCGCAATGGAGTTGATGGGGCTTATGGAAAAAGTCTATCTGGGCAATACGATGCAGAACTGGATCATCGGCGTGTGCGTCCTGATGGGCGTATTCGGCGTGCTGAAAATTCTTCAGCGCGTCGCCATTCGCAGACTCTCCAAACTGGCGGCGGCTACGGACAACCAGATCGACGACCTTGTGGTCAGCATGCTGAAGCAGACCAAGTTTCTGATTCTGCTGGTGGCCTCCGCGTACGTGGCGTCCCAGGTGATCACCATCAAGCCGTCCATCGAGGCGGTGTGGCAAAAAATCGTCGTCCTGATTGTGATCATTCAGTTCGGGCTGTGGGCGAGCGCCGGCGTTTCCTTTGCGCTGGGCCGGGCGATTGAAAAGCGGATGGACCGGGATGCGGGGAGCGCCACAACCCTGACCCTGCTGGGTTTCGTCGCGCGGATGATTTTGTGGGTGATTGTTCTTCTGTTGATTCTGGACAACCTGGGCGTCAACATCACCGGCCTGGTGGCGGGCCTCGGCATCGGCGGCATCGCCGTGGCGCTGGCGGTGCAGAACAT
>JAQVQT010000121.1 GCA_028701435.1 Smithellaceae bacterium
AATCACGGGCGTGGGTGTGTAGCGAAGGCCCTCTTGAATCATCACGACAACCTTGCGCGCGGCAAAGATTTCAATGGCCGTCATCAGAGCCGCTTCAGAAAGGGCATGGGTGTCCATGCCGATAAACAGGGGACCTGTGATGTTTTCCGACTTGCGGTATTCGCAGATGGCCTGGCAGATGGCGGCGATATGCAGTTCATTGAAACTGTTTTGAAGGGATGATCCCCGGTGGCCCGAGGTGCCGAAAGCCACGCGCTGCAACGGGTCGTTGATATCCGGCTGGTGCGTGTAGTAGGCGGCCATCAGCCGCGGAATGTTTGTCAGGATGGATTGCGGCGCAGGCATGCCGGCCAGTGTATGCGTGGTGTCCATGGGTGTCCTTCAGGTCGTCGTATTTTTCAGCATTCCTACCCTCTTTCACATTCGTCTGTCCAGTCTTTGTTGACCTAAAGTCAATCTGATGCCGCCTCTCCGTGTATTTGTTCTACCTTGATGATTTGCTCAATAACCACGGCATGCTCTTGTTGATCATTGATCAGCTTGATGGCGCCATCTGGCATCATGACGCCGTCGAGCGTGAGGCTTGTGGCGTCTTTTTCTCCTACGGTCTGATGAATCATAATCCGGTAGATCGTTTCTTGGTGCCTGTAAGTGATCTTGACTTCTTTCCAATCCGCGGGCAGGCACGAAGAAAAGCTCAAAGAGTCGTTTTGAAGAGTCAGGCCCAAAAGGGATTCCACAATCAGGCGATACAGCCAGGCGGCGGACCCGGAAAGCCAGGTCCAGCCGCCGCGTCCGACATGCGGAAAGACGGCATAGACGTCGGCTGCAACCACATAGGGTTCCACTTTGTAAATGTCCACGTCTGCGGGAGTTCGGGCGTGGTGGATCGGATTGATGATGTTGAGCACTTCCCAGGCGCGCTTGCGGTCGCCCAATGCGGCAAACGCCATGCTCGCCCAGATGGCCGCGTGTGTGTATTGTCCGCCGTTTTCTCTGACCCCCGGCACATAGCCCTTGATGTAGCCAGGCTCCATCTCCGATTTGTCAAACGGCGGATCCAAAAGCTGAACCAGTTTTTGTTCGCGATTCACCAGAAATTCATCCAGGGCGTCCATGGCCAAACGCGCGCGTTTAGGTTGGCCCGCGCCGGACAAAACAGACCAGCTTTGCGCGATGGAATCGATTCGGCATTCCATGTTCCGGCACGATCCCAGAACTGATCCGTCATCACAATAGGCGCGGCTGTACCAGCGTCCATCCCATCCGCTTTTCTCAATGTTGCGCTGCACATGCACGGCGTGGTTGAGGCAAAATTCGGCAAATGACGTATCGCCGTGCACACGGGCAATTTCCGCAAACCTGCCCAGCACCTCATAGAGGAAAAAGCCCATCCAGACGCTCTCCCCGATGCCTTGTTCTCCGACTTTATTCATGCCGTCATTCCAGTCGCCGCCGCCCATCAGCGGCAGGCCGTGGCTGCCGAATCTCAGACCCCGCCGAATAGCCCGCACGCAGTGGTCGTACAAAGTGCTTTTTTCATCGCTGCGGGTCGGCAGATCATAGTAGGAGTCTTCATCCGCCCTCACCTGCCGGCCTTCCAGAAAAGCGGCCGTTTCATCGAGAATCGCAAAATCCCCTGTGCAGGTGATATAGCGACTCACGGCCAAGGGAAGCCACAGAAAGTCGTCGGAGCATTGCGTGCGGACGCCGCGGCCGGTGGGAGGATGCCACCAGTGCTGCGCGTCGCCGTCCGTAAACTGCCGGCTTGCGCATAAAAGAAGATGTTCGCGGACGAGGTCCGGTTTGGCATGCACGAGCGCCATCGAGTCCTGGAGCTGGTCGCGAAAACCAAAGGCGCCCCCGGATTGATAGTACCCGTTGCGCGCCCAGAGACGGCACGCAAGGGTTTGATACACAAGCCAGCCGTTGGCCAAAACGTTGACCGACGCATCAGGCGTTTCGATCTGGACGGCGCTTAGGGTTTTTTCCCAATGGGTGCGCACCGCATTGAATTGCGATTCGGCTTGCTCCTTCCCGCGCAGGCCCAGTACGGTCCGGGATGCATCGTCGGCGCCTCGTCTGCCAGTGACGCCCAGACGGAAAACGACCTCATGCGTTTGTCCGGCATCCAGTCCGAATTTAACCTGCAAGGCGGCGCAAGGGTCCAGCCCCGCGCCGACTTTGCCTGACAGGTGCGATCGCTTTAAGGCCGCAGGCGAGGAGAGCTCTCCGTTGCGGCCCAGAAAGTCTTCCCGGTCTCCGGTGAACGTCCGCTCGGCATCATCCACGTCAAAGAAGGCCACACGATCGGCAAAGTCCGTATTGTAGGGATTTCTTGCAAAGAGTGCCCCGCAGACCACGTCCACTTCGGTGGTGACATGCATCATTGTTTTTGTTCGCAAATCGCCTAAGACCCATTCCAGGTAACCGGTTGCTGAAAGTTCACGCCTCCGCGCGGATGCATTGCGCAGGGTCAAAACCATAAACTTAACCGGCACGGAAATCGATACGAAAATCTTCAGTTCCGATTGGATGCCGTCTTGCTCATGTTCGAAAACACTGTAGCCGAAACCGTGGTGGCACACATAAGGCGTTTCGCCCGGACAAGGATGGGGACAAGGGGACCACACGTGCCCCGTCTGCTCGTCACGCAGGTAGAGGGCCTCGCCGTTTTGGTCGCAAACCGGGTCGTTCAGCCATGGCGTGAGGCGGTATTCATGGGCATTTTCACTCCAGGTGGCGGCGGAACCTCTCTCGGAGACGATCGATCCGAAATGAGGGTTGGCCAAAATGTTTGCCCAGGGCAGAGGCGTTTTCGTCTCGGAATCCGTCACAATGACATATTCGCGCCCATCGGGCGTGAAGCCGCCCAATCCGTTGTCGAAAATCCTCTCGGGCACGGAAAGTCTTTTTCCACTGCCGCCGCTTTCGCTTCGGTTGGCAACCGGCTTCAGGCCGGGGATGATCGGAGCTTGTGCCCCCGCCGGGCCTTTGATTTGCGCCTCAAGCGTCCCCAGACTGTCTTTGATGATGACACGCGCGACGGTCTGCAATAAAATGCGGTCTTCGAAAGAGATCTGATCGCCCTGACGCACAAAGATGCCGCCCGGCCTGTCCATCACCCTGGTTTCCATGCCGGTGGCAATCAGTCCCATGATCTGGTCGTGAAGCGTCTGACGATAAGTGGCGTCATCCTCGTTCCAGATCACCAAATCGACGGCGAGCCCCTTCAAGCGCCAGTAGGCATGGGCCTGTTGAAGCTGTCGGACCAGATCGATATTGGCATGATCGGCGATCTGTAAAAGCACGATGGGCAGATCGCCCGAAATCGCGTAACCCCATAAACCGGATTGTCCGCGTCGGTTTTTAATCAGGATCTTCGGATCGGCGCGCAGACGCGATCCGGCATAAATCACCGGACCGGCCATTTTCGCGTAGAGTTGCGCTTCGGCTTCCGTGATATTAATCTGACGCAGCGCCACCTGGCTGTGGGTCCAGGCCAGATTGAAGACACGATCAGCCAGACGCCGGTCGGCATATTTTTTAACCAGGGTCAGCGCCTGTTCGCGCGTTTTTGTGATGCCGGTGACCATATCGAGTGTGGCCGATTCGCCAGGCGCAAGGGTGATGGCGTGGCGCACGGCCACGATCGGGTCCAAAACAGACCCATCCGTATTGGAAAGCGCTTGTGATTCGGAGCGCATGACCTGCGGAGAGCAAGGGGTATTGCCCCGCCCGATAAACCTCAAACGGTCGGTTTCATAGGACACCTCAGGGGCTGAATGCCCATGCCGCGTCATGAGGTGAAATCCCCAGTAGGTGGGTTCGTCTTTGGAACGCGGTCGGCGCGTGCAGACAATGGCCTGCCGGGCGGATAGTATTTCCGTCTGAACAAAAAGATTGGAAAATGCCGGATGGATCTCATCGGCAGCCGGAGGCGCGATCACGATTTCCGCATAGCTTGTGAGATCCAGGACGCGACGCTTTCGTGAACGGTTGGTGATGCGGATGCGCCGGATTTCAATATCATCTTCGGGCGATACGGCAATCTGTGTATAGGTATTGATGTCATGGTCACGTCTGCGAAATTCGACCTTGGCGTCGGAAAAAATGGCTTCGTAACGGTCCGGTTCTTGAAGCGCCGGTTGATGGGCGTTGGACCAGAACTCGCCTGTCTCCGTATCGCGAATGTAGCAAAATATCCCCCAGCAGTCCCGGGTGGCGTCTTCACGCCAGCGCGTGACGGCCAGATCTGTCCAGCGGCTGTATCCGCCGCCTGCCACGCTCACCATGACATGGTATCTGCCATTGGACAACAGTTGCACTTCAGGTGCATCGATATCGGGGGCCTTGAATGTCCGCGGCGGCGTTTTTTGCGGGTCTGTGGCCTTTTGCAGGCTCAGGTCATCGGTAATCTGCCTGTAGTACGACACGGCTTTGGGGATGCGCTCCTGAAGCAGAAGCGCCGCCGACTGAAACATGGGTTCGGACGCAAATCGCTGCTGCATCGGCTGGTTTAGCAGCAGGTGGGCAATCGACAACAGCGTCATGCCCTGATGATGGGCCATATAGGAACGGACGATCACACGGTTTTGACCGCCGGGCAAGCGCGCCGGGGTGAAGTCCATCGCTTCGTAAAAACCATATTCACCAAGCATGCCTTCCGTATCCAGACGCTGCAGGTTGAGGCAAGCCTCCTGCGGCATGACCATCAACGCCAGCGCCGTGGCATAAGGCGCGACCACAAGGTCGTCGGCCAGCCCCCGCTTGAGCCCGAGACCCGGCACGCCGAAAGCCCGATACTGATAGTTGAGGTGAACATCTACGAGGTTGTAACCGGACTCTGAAACCCCCCAGGGCACGCCGCGCTTGTTGCCGTAATCGATCTGCCTTCGAACCGAGGCGCGATACGTCTGATCCAAAAGAGTGTTTTCGTAATTGGGCATGACCAAAAGCGGCATCAGATATTCAAACATCGATCCGTCCCAGGCCAGAAGCACCGGTTCTCCGCCCGGATTCGTCAACATGCGCCCCAAGGCAAACCAGTTATCCTGCGGGAGCTGGCCCTTGGCAATGGCAACAAAACTGCTGAGGCGGGCCTCCGATGCGAGCAGGTCATAGAAACTTCCGTCCCGGCGCCGCTCTCCCACGCTGTAACCAATGGTCAAAAGCTGGCGGCCCTGATCGTAAAGAAAGCTGTAGTCCATTTCAGCAAAGGTTTCGGTCTTCGATATCAAATACGGAATGACAGAGAGTCGCTCCCTGGCCAGATGACTGCCTTCTATCGCCTGTTTGTGAAAGGTGTCGATCCACACCTGTTCGTCGCTGTCGATGTCCTTCGAGCTTTTTTGATCTGCGCCGGCAAACCGGCATGAAAAAGCATCGGCGATGTCACGCAAAGTCGGAATGCCGATGGCTTCAATGATCCCGGCAACCTCAGCCGACGGGTCGTCTTTGGCTGCCCAGGGACAAAGCGCGGCAAGCTCACTTGCGGTATCGCGGCATTGACGCTCGAGCGCCTTTGCCCAGAAAAGCGCCGGAGGATCGGGAGGTTCCTCAAGCGCGACGACAATCTCGGCGGCCAATCCGGCCAATGCGTCGAGCTTTGCCACTACGTCCGTCATCGTGGGCTGCTTTGAATGGCAAAACGCATCGAGGCGATTGGTAAAGTCGTCAAGCTTCGGCAGGTCCGGGCTCTGGAGGGTGTCGCTAAGGATGCGGCAGGTATCACTGAGCCCTGTGAGATTCCGGTCCATCCAGAT
>JAQVQT010000122.1 GCA_028701435.1 Smithellaceae bacterium
GACGATCATTATTAGAAGCTGCCCTGCGCTTATTGTGAGTGCGCAGGATAAACGGGTCATTGCGAGCAAAGCGAAGCAATCTCGTGCGTTGAAAGATCACCATGGCGAGACTTTTGGGAAACAGAATAAACCAGGCACATTTGTCTTTCCCACGAAGGGCCTGTGTCACAGGTGAGCAAAGCTTGAGGAGGAATTATGAATTTACATACTTTTAAAGCTACTTCGGTTTTAAAGGAAACAGGGATGAGAGTGGAAAGCGAGGTAAGGGGATTTAAGGCCGTCGCCGATGAACCCAAGAACCTCGGGGGAACCGATACGGGAATGAGCCCCGTAGAGACCCTCCTGTGCGCTGTGGGCGCCTGCCAGTGCATGACGGCCCGCTTCTTTGCCAAGTCTCTCAAGGTCGATCTGGAGGAGTACCGGGTAGATGTGGAGGGCGATCTCAATATCATGGGTTTCCTCAAAGGCGACTCTGGCATACGCCCCGGTTTTCAAGGAATCCGGGTGACCGTTCATGTCAAGTCGAAAGCCCCGCAGGAGAAAATTACAGAACTTCTGACCACAGTGGAGAGTCGCTGCCCCGTTGGTGAGACCGTTCTTAACGGCACGCCGGTTGTGGTTCGGCACATCGTTGAGAATAGTTAGGCACTGAATCAAACGAAATGATCCAGACGAAAATAACTGTGTTTCTTCGCTGCTTGCAAGTTTGCCTGCCCCGTTCTTAATAAGGGGTACAGGGGATTGTTTGTCGATCTGAAACGCATCCGGCATCCGTCCTGAAGTTATTGGCTTGTGAAATCGGGGGGACGCTTCCCCCCGATTTCATGGGTTTTATTTATTTCAGCCTCTCCTCCGACAAGTGCAGGTGGTCTGTCTCGATTTCCACCAAGGCATCAAAAAGCTGCCTGATCCGGGGATGATCCGCTTCGACGGCCGCCTTTCGGTAGAAGTCGATGGCCCGGGTTTCTCTGGCGTGAGATTCTTTCAGGTTTTCGACATTCTCCTTATGGCAGGTATCTGCGCCCGGCGCGACGGATCCCAACTTGAGTATTTTTCTCCAGATGGACGCGTGTTCCGCCTCAATCTTGCCCAGCGCCTTGAACAAAATTTTTCCCTCGGGATCATTCGTTTGGCTGGCGGCACACGCATAAAATGCCGAATTGCTGATTTCTACCTTGAGCGCGTGTTCGGCTTTGGCCTGATCCTTCACGCTTAGAGGCACATCAAAGTTCACCTGAGCCTCTTTGGCTTCCACGATGTACTCAATATGCGCGCCGCAGAAAGGGCAGTTCGCAGGGGGATTGGCGCCGATATAGGCATCGCCGCAAATAATACACCGGTATAATTTTACCATCTTTCAGCCTCTCCAAATTTATACCAGGCAGCCATCTAAATATTAGCAGTTGAACAAACAAACCTGATAACTTACAGGTCCTTCGAGGTTCGAACTGCCTTGGGTCGTTATTTTTTGAATGCAACCTGGCATTATATGTTCGATCATTTTTGCGTATTACGCTTTCCACAGACCGTGCAGGTTACAGTATTCCCGCGCCGTAATCGTGGCCGCTTCGATGGGGAAAAATGCTTCCGGCGCCTGACCGGGTATAAGGAACTGACGATACGTTTTGCCGTCCGCGATCACTTCGATCCATTCGATGTAATGCTTTTCTTCCATCGGATGAGCCACGCTGCCAACGGTCACCTTGAAACCGCCGGCCACTTTTTCAACCACCGGAACATGCTTTTCTTTTGCCGCATCCGTTGTGTTTTCCGTCATGAGTTTCATCGGCTGTTCGCAACACACAAGCTTCCCCACGCCTGCGTGAAGCACTTCTACGATATTGCCGCATACATTACATTTATAGACTTCGTTTCTGTTTGCCATGTTAAACCTCCTATTTTTTTTTGATTAATCGACTTTTTTAAACATTTTGCCTTTGGCGCCGCAAACCGGGCAGGTTTCGGGCGCTTCTTTTTCCACGGTGTATCCGCAAACCGGACAGACATAATAGCTGTAGGCTTCTTTAGCGCCGTCCAGATGGTCCAGCGCCTGCTGATAAAGGGCGGCATGGATTTTTTCCACTTCGTTGGCAAAGTTGAAAGAACGCTCCGCCTCTTTGTGGCCTTCGGCTTTGGCCGCTTCGATCATTCCCGGATACATGCTTTTGAATTCATGCGTTTCTCCGGCAATGGCTTCCTGAAGGTTTTCCTTTGTGGAACGAATGCCTTTCATCGCCCGCAAATGAGCGTGGGCATGAACGGTTTCCGCTTCCGCGGCGGCCCGGAACAGTTTTGCAGCTTGGGCAAATCCTTCCTGGTCGGCCTTGGCCGCAAAGGCCAGGTACTTACGGTTCGCTTGTGATTCTCCGGCAAAAGCCTCTTTCAATGCATCTTCTGTTTTCGACATTTTTATCTCCTCCATTTTAAATTTTTTAATGATCAACCACCGCAAAGCAAGCTGCGGCGAATGAGCGCTTGTCCCGCCAAACCGGGATTAAAAATCACCTCAGATCAAAACGGTCGAGATTCATGACCTTGTTCCAGGCCGCCACAAAGTCCTGCAGGAATTTTTCCTGCGAATCCTCACACGCATAGACTTCCGCAATGGCCCGAAGTTGCGAGTTCGACCCGAAAATCAGATCGACGCGGGTGCCGGTCCATTTGAGTTCGCCGGTTTTGCGGTCCCGTCCTTCAAACACGTCCGCGTCTTTCAATGCCGCCTTCCATTCGGTGCCCATATCAAGCAGATTTACGAAGAAATCGTTGGTGAGCGTCTCCGGACGATCGGTAAAGACGCCGTGCGGAGAGCCTCCGAAGTTTGCCTCCAGGACGCGCAGACCGCCGATCAGAACGGTCATCTCCGGCGCTGTCAGTGTGAGAAGCTGTGACTTGTCCACCAGCATTTCCTCGGCTGATACGGTGTATTCAGCCTTCTGATAGTTGCGGAACCCGTCGGCTTTCGGCTCGAGAACGCCAAACGAAGCCTCGTCGGTCTGCTTTTGCGAGGCGTCCATACGACCCGGCGCAAAGGGAACCGTAATTTTGTAACCGGCATTTTTCGCGGCCTGTTCAATGCCCGCACAACCGGCCAGAACGATCAGGTCAGCCAGCGATATCTTCTTGTCGCCCGTCTGTTCTTTGTGAAAGGTTTTCTGAATGCGCTTCAAAGTTTTGAGTATTTTGGCAAGCCGGCCCGGTTCGTTAACTTCCCAATTCTTCTGCGGCGCCAGGCGAATGCGGGCTCCGTTGGCTCCGCCGCGCATGTCGGAACCTCGGAACGTGGAGGCTGACGCCCACGCGGTTGAAACCAGCTCCGACACAGACAGGCCGGACGCCAGAATCCTGCTCTTGAGAGCGGTGATGTCCTGCTTGTTGATCAATTTGTGATTGACGGCGGGGATCGGGTCCTGCCAGATCAGCACTTTTTTCGGGACTTCCGACCCGAGATAGCGTGAACGCGGACCCATGTCGCGATGCGTCAGCTTGAACCAAGCGCGGGCAAAAGCGTCGGCAAATTGTTTGGGGTTGGCCAAATAGCGCCTGGCGATCGGTTCGTAGACCGGATCGTAACGCAGCGAGAGGTCCGCCGTGGTCATCATCGGGCGGCGCTTCTTGGACTGGTCGTGCGCGTCTGCCACCATATCTTCATCATCCACATCTTTAGCCAGCCACTGATTGGCGCCAGCCGGGCTTTTGACCAGTTCCCACTCATATTTGAAGAGTACTTTCAGATAGCCCATGTCCCAGGTCGTCGGGTTCGGTTTCCAGGCGCCCTCGATGCCGCTCGAGATGGTGTCGGGGCCTTTGCCGCTTTTAAAGCTGCTTTTCCAACCGAGGCCCTGCTCTTCGATGGGGGCTGCTTCCGGCTCGGGACCCACATGCGTTGCGGGTCCCGCTCCATGGCACTTGCCGAAGGTGTGTCCGCCGGCGACCAGCGCGACGGTTTCTTCATCGTTCATGGCCATGCGTGCGAAGGTCTCGCGAACATCGCGGCCGGAGGCCACGGGGTCGGGATTGCCGTCCGGGCCTTCGGGGTTTACGTAGATTAGTCCCATCTGCACGGCCGCCAGGGGATTTTCAAGATCGCGGTTTCCGGAGTAACGGCTTTTGGGTTTGTCGCTTGTCGCCAGCCATTCCTCTTCACTGCCCCAGTAAATGTCTTCTTCCGGCTCCCAGACGTCCACACGTCCACCGGCAAAGCCGAATGTCTTGAATCCCATCGACTCCAGCGCGCAGTTGCCGGCCAGAATCATCAGGTCGGCCCAGGAGATTTTCTTGCCGTATTTTTGTTTGATGGGCCACAGCAGGCGGCGCGCCTTGTCGAGGTTGACGTTGTCGGGCCAGGAGTTTAGCGGCGCCAAACGCTGGGAACCGGACCCCGCGCCGCCACGGCCGTCGCCCAGGCGATAGGTGCCGGCGCTGTGCCATGCCATCCGGATGAAGAGTCCGCCGTAGTGGCCCCAGTCGGCAGGCCACCAGTCCTGCGAGTTGGTCATGAGCGCGTAGAGGTCATTTTTGACGGCATTCAGGTTTAGTTTTTTAAATTCCCCGGCGTAGTTGAACCCCTTGTCCATCGGATTGCTAAGCTTTGAGTGCTGATGAAGAATCTTAAGGTTCAGCTGGTTGGGCCACCAATCGCGGTTCGACGTGCCGCCGCCGGACATGGATTTTCTCATCCGGCCGGTAACCGGGCACTTGCTCTCTTCGGTCATGTTGGTTTCTCCTTTCTGCTTATAGTCTGGAATGGTTCTTGATTGATTAGAATTAAAGTTTCTTCTCCCGCTTCTTTCACCTTTGGTGCTTATGGAACACTCAGGCTCAAAATAAGAAGATTAGCCGGGTCGCTTCAGGCAGTCGTTGCAATACCCGTGGAATTCCATCCGGGTATCGGTGACGATAAAACCCGATTTACGGGCAATGTCTCTGGGTTCAAGAGGCGCAGGGATGGTGCAGTCGATAATCGTTCCGCACCGTTTGCAAATGAGATTAATGTGATCGGACAGATCGACGTCGTAACGGTTTTCCATCCGGTCGAATTCCAGTTGTTTGATCAGGCCGTTTTCGGAAAATTCTTTCAGCGTCGCGTAAACGGTTGAAAGGCTCACATGTTTTGCTTTTTTGCGCGCCTCGGTGAAGATCATCGTTGCGCCGGGATGCTCGTAGCGATTCTTTACCAGCGCATCGATGATTGCCGCGCGCTGCGGTGTGATCTTGAGGCCTTTTTCCTTTAGCTGACCGATCAGGTCTTCTTTGTTTTTTATTTCCATATCGGAATCATTCCAGTTTGATTAACTGAATACTTTAAATAGCCATGTTTTGTCAAGTTGTTTATAGGGACAGATGATATTAAATATCTACAGGGTGAATCCGGGGGACAGCACTTAATTTTTTTCTTTTAAGTTCCGGCCTTTGGTCTTTCTGGTCGGAATGGCGTTCCAGGGGTCGTCGGGCCATGGATGCTTCGGGTAGCGGCCTTTCATTTCTTTTTTTACCTGCGGGTAGCCGGTGTTCCAGAATTGTTTCAGATCCCGGGTGATCGAAACGGGCCTTCGGGCGGGCGAGAGGAGATGGAGAAGCAATTTTACCCGTCCACCTGCTATGGCCGGGGTATTGGCCATCCCGAACAGCTCTTGGAGTTTGACGGCCAAAACCGGGATGTCCCCGGAAACATAATCAATCGGGATGTTATGGCCGCTGGGGGCGGCGATGGTTACGGGGGCACGCTCAGCAAGAAGACGCCGCTCTTCCCACGTGAGCC
>JAQVQT010000123.1 GCA_028701435.1 Smithellaceae bacterium
AGAAACGATCCGGTCCGTATATCGTTTCACGCTTCCCGATTGCGCCGGCTGTTTTTCGCCGAACGGGGCTAATTTCGAGGCCACGCCGGAAATATTGAAATCCACAATAACTTTCTTGCCTTCCGGCACGACGGAATAAGGCGTGTTTTCCCTGAAGCGAATGGTTAGATAAACCCAGGGCTTGCCCTGCTCCGTTTTCTGCTCTGCCCTTACATCGGTCACGTTGAGCAGTTTGCCCTTGATCGTCTCGCGCAGATGGTTCGGGGCATACAAATTCTCCAGCCGGACGAGCAGGCTGTTGTCCCCCTGGAGCGAAGCGGGGATGTTCGTCGGCAATTGAGATACCTCCAGAATGACTTTTTCCCTTCCCGGCTGCTTTTCCAGCAGAATGTTTTCCAGATAACCGACGTTGTCCGGCGCGCCAGAGCCCGTCACCACGCCGACCGGTGTATATAAGAAAACCCAGAGGACGATTAAAGCCGGAATGATTCTGGATAGATATTTTCTCATGATCTTACCTCATTATTGATTGTTACGCAGTTTCAAAACAACTCTTCTTGTTTTTTTCCCGTCCAACTCCTCCACGATCACCCGATCCGCCAGGATGTCGGTTACTTTTCCGTTGTGAATCCCCATTCGCGTTCCTACAAAAAGAGGGTAAAACTTTTTGCCCGCGTCTTCGACAATCGCCACGCGGCGGATTTCATCTCCCATAATTCCCACAACATTGAAATTTTCCACTCCGGCCTTCTGCAGCGGGAAAATGGATTCCGCCTTGGCCGCTTTTGCTTTGGTCACCGCTGCGATTTTCGCATCCACGAACGGCTTGAAAGGATCCGGCTTGCCGGACGGTTTATAGCTGTATAAGACTTCCGGCTTCTGCAAGGCCTGCGGCAAAGCGGCTGCCGCCGGCGCGGTTTGAACCGCCTGCGGCTTTGCGGGCGGCTGGGGCGCGGCCGCTTTCTTTTCCTGTTCCCCGCAGGCGCACAATACCGTCGCCAGGAAAAGCCACACACCGAACCAAACGATCCATTGTTTTTTATTTTTTCTTTTCATTGGCCTGCTCTTTTTTATCCACAAACATGTAAGTTTTCACGATGCAGGATGCCGTGATCGAATATTTCTTCCCCGCCTTGCTTTCTTTTCGATCCCCGAGGGAAACATTGGAAATATTGACGATCCGGGGAACTTTGGCCAGTTTGTCAAAAAAGAAAACGATGTTCTGATATCCGCCCGTCACGGTCACTTTCACGGGGATTTCCTCATAGAAGGGCTCGGATGCCGCCCCCTTGGCGGGCGGTTTTTTCGCGTCGCCCGGCTTACCGGCCGCTTTTTCGGCCTCGGCCTTCTTTTCCTGCTCCTCCTGTCTCTTATCGGAGGGCTTCAGCTTGCCCGATAGTTTTTCGGCCTTCTCCAGGGTTTGCGGCACGGAGGGGAGCGGTTCAAACAGGACGAATTCCACGCCCGCTTCCCGGCCCGCCGCGGCAATGGAATAAAAGAGGCCCGGGATTTCCCGCTGGGAAGGAAGTTTCATCAGGGCGGCCTGATAATTTTCTTTCAGGGACGCGACCTGCGCTTTGACCTTGTTGATCTGGCGCGCGACAATTTCTTTCTGTTCGATCTTTGTCTGAAGCTCCTCCAGCTCCTGGCTCATCTGTGATCTTTTGGCAAGCGTGTCGGACAAAAAATAAAAGTAGTACAGGTAGCCGATCAGAAAAACAACCACGACGACGATCAGGGCCTTGACCTGCGGAGATAATTTCTTCAGTTCGTCTAATTTTAAATCCATCGCCATAGCTTAAAACCCCTTCTTCAACTTGCAGGAAAAAATGAACTGCTGCAGGGTTGTTTCGGCAATCTCCACTTTTTTGGACGACACCAGATCCACCGACTGGATCACGGGGAAATTTTCAATCGTTTTCATAAAACCGGCAACCGCGATGTTGTCGCGGCCGACGCCTTCCAGGATCAGGCTTTCCTGGCTTTGCGCGATTTTCGTCAGCCAGACGTTTTTGGGCGGAACCAGCATAGCCAGCTCATCAAACATTTTGACCGGGTAAACACGGTTTTCTTCCAGCGTGCCGATCACGCCGAGCTTCAGCTCGAATTCGGCAATTTGGCTTTTGTAATTGTCCAGATCGCCCACTTTGGCTTCCAGCGCCTTGAGCTTGTCCCGAGACTCGGTGAGCTTCGTTTCCAGACCGCTGACCTGAACGGTCATGTAAATGTAAACGCCGACCAGACAAACAATAAAAAGAAGAAAGGCCCCGGCGATAATGGCGATCTGCCGGGTCAGATTCTCTTTCTTTTCTTTTTCATGGTATGGGATAAGATTGATTTTTATCATTTGTCACCTATTTTCCTTAAACCCAACCCGATGGCCACAGCGCCGATAGTTTTGATGCCGTCCAGTTTTCCTTCATCAATATTCTTTTTGTTGTGCCCGATCTTGGCCAGCGGATTGATCAACTGCGTCGCGATGTTCAACCGCTGCGATAAAAGGTCGCACAATCCGGCAATTCTCGAGGATCCGCCGGACAGGAAGACATGCTTGATTTCTTCTCCGCCGAACGTGGAGCGGAAATAATCGACGGACCGTTCGATTTCCGAGCAGATAGGCTCGGCTGCGTCCAGAATGGCGTTTTCCAGGTCCGGAATCTCCCGGTCGCCGGCCGTCCCTTCCACCTTCATGCGCTCCGCTTCTTCCGCCGTCACCTGAAACCTTTCCTGCAGCGCCTCGGTGACGGCGTTTCCGGCCATCGTAAAATCTCTCGTAAAGACGGACATGCCGTCTTTGATCACGTTGATATTCGTCAGGCTCGCGCCGATGTTGACGATCACGATAATTTCATTGTCTTCAAAGTCGTAGTTGGCTTCATACATGGTTTCCAGGGCGAAGGAATCCACGTCCATGATCATGACCGTGAGGCCTGCCGCGGCAAACGCATCCAGGTAGCCGTTGACATCCGTCTTTTTGGCGGCAACGATGATCACTTCCATCTGATTGGGATTGAATTCATTGTCTCCCAGAATCTGGAAGTCGTAATTCACGTCGTCCATGTTGTCGAAGGGAAGATATTTGCCGGCTTCATCGTGGATCAGTTCGCGCAGCTCCGCTTCTTCCATCTGGGCCAGCGTCACTTTTTTGATGATGACGGAATTGCCGGACAGGGAAGTGACAATGCCTTTTCCCTTGCAGCCGGAATTCCGGAACAGCTCCTTGATCACGCCGGCCAGCGCGCCGGGGTCATGCAAAACGCCTTCCACGATGACCCCGGGCGGCACGGGAATTTGGAAAAACCGGTTGAGGGTCAGGCCCTGAGAGGTGGTGACGATCTCGGCAAGCTTCATGGAGGTCGAACCGATATCCAGGCCGACAAGGCTTTTGGTTCCTGAAAATAAGTTTTTTAAATCCATTCCGGCACCGTTATGTTGTGTGACATGCTTCCGATTACTGGGTCATCCGGTAAACCACATCTCCGGGCTTGACCATGCCCAGTTCGTTGCGCGCGATCGATTCGATATAGGCCGGATCGCTTCGCAGTAAAAAAATCTTTGCCGCCAGTTCTTTGTTTTGCGCAATCAGTTCATGGTTCTCCGCTTTGAGTTGAGACAGTCTTTTGGCGATGAAATAGTTATCGACAACCCCCCGGTTGCCGAAAGTAATTAAAAGCATCATGAAAAAAACAAAGGCGACTAAATACCTCCCGATTTTCATGGATTAACACTCCAGGTTCAATATCCGTATTCAAATGCCGTTCCTTGTGTCTTAAAAAACTACAATCAGATGAAAAAGTCAAGCAAAGATATTGGATAAACATTAAATTTATTACTCTATTTATCCTTCCCCTCCCTGGTTCAGGCAAAAGGTCCGGAGGGCAGATTCTGCTGCGGCTCTCCCAGCAGAAATTTTCCGCCTTCGATCCAGCCCTTCAGAAGATCGGCAATCTGATGGGCCTTGTAGTAACTGGACAGCGGCGCGGCAATGACTTTTTTATCGTTGATCATCACGGTTCCGCTGCGCAGGTCCCGATAGTTGACCTCCGCGATGGGCTTGGGATTGCCCTTGGGATAATCCATGCTGTAGTCGTACACCTGAGCATAAATCTCCTCGTCTTTCACCGCGGTAAAGCGCGCCATGTCTTCATCCAGAATAGGAATGGGAATGCCGATGCCGACGAACAGGGAAACGCCGTACCCCAGAATGCTGGCGCCGGTCAGCCACTCGGGACTCATCTCCTTGAGGTTGCCGATCACGGCCAGGGTTCCCGCGCCTTCCTTCGGAACGCCGTTGGCGGACCTGGCCGCATTGGGGTTGTGCTGCGTTCCCGGCCAGGCGACAAAGCCCTGCGCGCCGCCCAGGAAAATCCGCGTGCCGATGCCGATGGTCCGGTAATAGGGATCGTTGAACAAAGGGCTGAGCTGGCCTGCCGTCGAATAGGAAACGTTGGCCATGCGCGGACGCAGCATGCCCATGTAAGTGTAAATCGTCGTATCGGAAAGATTCACGGCGCAATTATAGTTCTGATAGGCGTTGCGCGGGTTGAACAGGAAGGCGTCGCGCAAATCGTTGATGGTGATGTTTTTTTCAAATTTGCGCGACGGATAGCAATCCGTCCCGTACCCCTCGGCCCGCAATTTGACGACGTTGCCGGCCGTCAGATCTTCAATCACGTGGCCGCCGCCGTAGTTGAATTCACCGGGATAGACACTGTTTTGCGGATCCCCTTCGACGACTTCCGTCGCGCCCAGATAACAATCGACCGCCGCAATGCCGCCGTAAGCCGGCACGTCGTTGAGCCAGACCCGGGAGGCCCGGATGCGCGGAGCGGTGTGCCCGAAATTCAGAAAGGCGCCGGAGGAGCACATGGCGCCAAAGGTTCCGGTGGTCACAACGTCGACGCGGCGGGCCGCTTCAACCTCTCCGTGGCGCTCCACCACATCAATCATTTCTTCGGCGGTGACAACAACGGCCCGTCCCTTTTTGATCTTCTCGTTGATTTCCTGAAAGGTTTTTTTAACTTTGAATTTTTTCATGCGCCCGTCTTATTCATTTCGATGTTACCGCTTTCATACCACTGTTTGACGATAAATGCAAAATGCCGGCCGCTTCTCAGGTATGTCCAAATCCGCCGGCGCCTCTTGGCGTCTCATCCAGTCGGGTGGTTTCCTCCCATTGCACCCGGCAGATTCTCTGGACGACCATTTGCGCCAGACGCGCGCCCCTTTTCACCACGAAGGGCGCATTCCCATGATTGATGACAATCAGGGCGATTTCACCGCGGTAGTCCGCATCGATGGTTCCCGGAGCGTTCAAAAGCGTAATCCCCTGATGAAGCGCCAGGCCGCTGCGCGGGCGAATCTGCGCCTCATAGCCTTCCGGCAGGGAAATGACGATGCCGGTCGGTATCTTTTTGCGCCCGCCGGGCAAAATCGTTTCCTCCGCGGTGACGGCCGCGAAGAGATCCATTCCCGCCGCCAGACGGGTCATGTATGGAGGCAGGGGAAGATCCTCGTTGCCGGCAATTTTCCGAATCTGAACGTTGATGGTTTCCATGAAAGAATTAAGAATGTCATTCACGCGCCGGCGGACAAACGGCGCGTGAATGACGGTCCGGGACCCCCATGAACCGTTATTGGACTTCCGCTCCCAGCGCTTCTTTGCGGCTGAGGCGAATCTTTCCCGATTTATCGACTTCCAGAACCTTGACCATGACTTCGTCGCCTTCCTGCAGGACATCCGTCACCTTGGC
>JAQVQT010000124.1 GCA_028701435.1 Smithellaceae bacterium
CCGTGTTTGACGTTGAAGGCCTGCTTCAGGGTCTGAATCCGTTCGCCGACGGCCATGTAATCTTCGGGCATTCGGTTCCAGCCCGACGCCGCGTTCAGCCAGTCGAAGGTCGGAACTCTTTTGGCCCCGATGAAAAGACCAAACATGCACATGCCGGCGCCGTTGGCCAGGCTCATGAACTTGCTGCACGCGGCGGCCATCCGCGCCTTTTCCCCGTCCACCTTGAATTTGCTGCTCTTGGTGAAAAGCGGCGCGGGTTTGGGAATTCCTTTCACTCGCTTCCAGAGCTGAAACATTTCGTAATACAGATGGGCGCCCAGCGTATGACGGCCCGGCGTCGGCTCCAGGCTGTAATGAACGTTGAACCCCGGATCGCAGCGCCCGTCATGCATGGCCGGCTCCTGTCCGCCCGCGTGGACGGTGTAAGCCTCCGATCCTTTGCCGATTTTTTGGGCGGCGATTTTCGTGCCGTCGGCCAGAAGATCGCCGATGCCCTCCCGGTCAACCATTTTCCGAATGAGGGCGACGATCGCCTCCGTATTTCCCCATTTCAGCTCCAGGCCGCCCGTGTCTTCTTTAGTGAGAATGCCTTTTTCGTAGCACTCGACGGCAAACGCCGCCGTCGCGCCCGCGGAAATCGTATCCATGCCGGCCCGGTTCAGAAGCTCATTTAAGTAAAAGATGCTGTCCAGATCTTCGTTCATGCACAGGCCGCCCAGCGCCAGAACGCTTTCATACTCCGGTTTGTGGGTGTGGGGATATTTTCCTTTGGTGGCGCAGATGCCGCCGCATCCCACGGGACAGGAATAGCAGTGGTACTTTACGATTTCCATGCTCCTGATGATGTCCGGATTGATGGTCCGGGACCTGGACATGGGAAGATCGCGATTGGAGCCGTCCCAGTTTTTGAGCGGCGAATCTCCCATTTCAATGGACGTCTGGTTCATTCCTCCCGTGCCCCACTTTCTCAGGATGGAGGAGTACAGAATGCCGTCCTGGGGGAACACAACGGGTGTGACGCGCAGAAAAGCGCCCACGAAACCCAGCATCCACCCCGGCAGGGGCAGGGGAAAATTGACCCATTTCAGACAATGCCGGCTCAACCGCTTCATGGCTTCGGGATCGCCGGCGCCGATCCTCTGAACGCCTTCGAGCACCACCGCTTTCAGTTTTTTGACTCCCATGACGGCGCCCAGACCCGACCGGGCGGCGATTCGGCCCCTGTCACTGCATACGCCGGAAATCAGGGACACCTTCTCGCCTGAAGGGCCGATGACGGCCACGGCCGCTTTTGGGCCGTACTGCTTTTTGAGCACTTCTTCCGTTTCTACGGCATCGCGCCCCCAGAGATCACCCGCGTCTTTCAGTACGGCCTTGCCGTTCTTCACGTACAGATAGACGGGGTTGGAGCTGATGCCGGAAAAGAAAATGGCGTCATAGCCGCAATGTTTGATGGCCGGTGAAAAAGTGCCGCCGCAGTTTGCGTCGCCCCAGCATCCGGTCAGCGGCGATTTTCCCACCAGCGTCCAGCGGCCGGAGAACAGGCTGCCGGTTCCCGTGAGAAATCCGGAACAAAAGCCGAGAATGTTGTCCGGGCCCAGCGGATCGGCGCCGGCGGGCATTCGGTTGTACAGGATATAAGCACCCAGCCCCATTCCGGACAGATACTGTTCATAAACCCGATCGGGGATTTCTTCTTCCGTCAGGGTCCCGCTGGACAGATCCACCATGAGAATTTTTCCCATATAAGGTTTGTTCATGACTGCTCCCTTTCGTTCATCAGCCTTTTTTCACGCGAGTCCTGTCCAAAGGCTTCCCTTCCCAGGCCGCCTCCAGGACCATCCGGTTGTCCTCGTAGTCCGTATCCTCCGGATTATAAATGGACGCTCCGTCCAGCAGCGCCGCGGAGGCAATCTGCGGCAGAATGTCCCGGGGAACGGACGGCTTTCCTTCGCGGTCTTTGATCTCCTGCAGGCATCTGGCGTGCCTGCCGCCGGTGATGGCGTGAAGATTCTCGTTGAGTCCGCGGATCAGGGACACGACTTTTTGGGCTCTCTGCTCCGGCGGCGTGGCCAGATAAACCTGCTCTCCCGCGATAGGCAGCAGAAGCTCCGCCATGACGTTCGCACGTTTGTGCAGATTGTATTCCAGTCCGTAGGGCAGCAGAATCGCCATGCAAAGGCCGTGGGGAACGCCGCAGACGGAGCCGGTGGCATGGCCCAGATTGTGAACCAGTCCGACCATGGAATTGGAAAAGGCAATGCCCGCCAGACAGGCGGCAACGGCCATGGCCAGGCGGCTGTCACGGTCTTCCGGGTTCTTCACGGCCAGCGGCAGGTACCGGTAAATCATGCCGACGGCGGCCAGGGAGTGGGCGTCGGAGAGCGGATTTTTCTGAAGGCAATAATAAGCCTCCACGGCATGGCTCATGGCATCCATGCCGGTCATGGCCGTGATGAACGGCGGCATGGTCAGGGTCATCCGGGAATCGAGGATGGCAATGTCGGGCAGCAGAAAATAACTGCCGAAGGCCATTTTCAAATGTTTCTCATGGTCCTTGATGACGGCCACCTGCGTCACTTCCGATCCCGTTCCGGCCGTAGTCGGTATAGCAATCAGCGGTTTGAGCGGACGCTTGAGCGCACCGACGCCGCTGAAGGCCATCAGGTCTTCGGCGTTTTCCGATACGACGATGTTGATTCCCTTGGCCGTGTCCATGACGGAACCGCCGCCGACGGCAATGATCGCGTCGCAGGCGTTGTCCCGATAAAGGCGCGCCAGCCGGTTGACGACCCGAAGGTCTGAATCGGGAGGAACATCATCGGCAATCAGGCCGGCGTCCACGCGGTCCCCGATCGCCCGGGAAACGATGTCGGTGAGGCCCGCGCCGGCCACTCCCTTGTCCGTGATGACCAGCGGCTTTTTTGCGCCGCGCTCAATGAGCAGATCCGGTATTTTTTCCAGAGCGTCATGACCCGCGACGATTTTTACGCGACAGCAAAATTCATAATAATCCGGCAAAAGCATCGGAATCACCCCTTTCTTTCCCGTTCACCGTCAGCCATCCGTTCCACGACACCGCGCAGGTATGGTCCGTCTTCGTCTTGCCCCAGCACGTCCAGAATTTCTTCCTTTCTGTAGCCGGGCACTCCCGCCTCCCGAAGGCTCTTCGGCAGCTCTTTTCCCAGAACACTCCGAAGATCTTCCAGAAAGCGGTTCAGCAGTACAAGCGCGGCCTCCGGGCGCTTTTCGGCGGGGGTTTGCGCAAACGCGTCGTCTCCGGCCAAAGGTTGAAAAAGGGCCGCCAGGTCATAACGGCCTTCCCTGAGAGCATCTTCCAGAACAAGGGGCAGGCCCATGCCCATGATCACGCCCTGGGGAATGCCCAGCAGATCGTAAAATACCTGCCCGAGTTTGTGAAGCCTGCCGGAGGCCGCATTGGAAAAAGCGCAGCCGGACATCGCCGCGGAATTCAGAACGGCAAGCGCCGCCTTTCGATTCCCCGGATCGGCAACGGCGCTTAAAAGATTTTCCCGGACAAAGCGAATGGCGGCAAAGGAATAGGCTTTCCGAAACGGGTTTTGGTCGGCGCTGATGTGCGACTCCACGGCGCGGCCCAGCGCGGCAAGGCCCGTCGCCGCCATCTGGATCCCATTTTTTGCTCTCGCCAGGCGCGGATCCAGAACAGCCAGGGCGGGTGCGAGCCATTCGGAGGAAAAAACCATTCGGCTCAGACAGGCCAGTTGCGAAGTTTCCAGGCCGTCCGCTCCGGCCGCCGGCACGACCACCAGCGGCAGCAGGCGCTTCCGGACGGGCGCTTCCGGCAAGAGCCGCCGCGCGTCCGGCGTTTTGAGCGAAACCGCCAGATTCAGCACCTTGGCGACGTCGGCGGCTTTTCCTCCGCCCAGCGCGATGAAGGCGTCGTATTTTTTTTCCAGACAGATGTTTTTCAAATGGTCCACGACACCGAGATCGGTCGCTTCCGTGACCCCTTCAAAAAGTCCCAGCGTCATTCCCGAATCGCCGAAAGCGCCCATCAGCGTCCGGACGGCTTTGGAGCCGACCGCCCGCGCGTTGGCGACGACCAGAGGGTTCACCGCATTGAGTCCCGCCAGTTCCACGGGCAGGTTCTCCAGCGCCTTGTTTCCGGAATTGGTTTTGACGGGGCAGGTAAAGGCAAAAACGGCTGCGGAATTCATATTGTATTCCTTTCGTCAGATGCCCAGCAGTGTGCGGGTGTAAACGCCGATGCGGCCGCCGAACTTGCGGGCCGGCGTCCACCAGGAAGGATACCGCTTCACGGCCAGAGAGGCGATGAGTTTGGGAAGAAGGTAAACTTCCACGATGTCGAGAATGCGGATAATGGCCAGGGCGTAAGGAATTTCCCCGTCCGTAATCAGCCGGTTGCGGGCTGTGGCCAGCGTCGTGCTTTCCTGAAAGGAGAGAATCAGAAAACCCGCGTCCAGACTCTTGATGGCCAGACGAACCTGCACGGGCCGTCCCCGGGAATCGCCGCCCAGGTACTTCACGACTCCCTTTTCCCGGCCCACCACCATCCAGGGACCGTCGGGCAGACAACCCAGGGAAAAGGTGAAATTCTCGGGAAGCTTTTCGAATTCTTTTTTGACCTCGCGATCGACCTTTGCCGCCGCCTGAATGGCCCGGCCGGTGAACCACAGAAAAATGGCCACATACGCCCGTTTGAGCGGCTTTTTCCCGGATTGAACGTCTTTGATGATGCTCATGATCCGATCCTCCTGTTGGATGGGTTTTTTCTTTTACATCAAATTCCAGGCTGTGTCAAAACCATCTCTCACCGCCTGGGGAATGCGGCCGACCCTGCGAGCGTCGCCGATAACGCAGAGTCTGGGAAAGTGAGGTTGAAGCGCAGCGGCGAGCGCGTTGTTGCTTTGCACACCGACGGAAAGAACAACGGCATCGGCCTTTTCTTCGCGGCGTTTTCCGCCGGCGGTGCTTTCCAGAAAAATGACGTCTGCCGAAATTTTGGTAAGTTTGTGGCCGGTGATGAAATCCGCGGAATAGGCTTTCAGGCGCGGGAGCACATCCTCCACATGCTGAAGATGGGCGCCCGGCGCGATCTGATCCATCATTTCCACCACCAGGACGCGGTTGCCTTCCTCCGCCAGCTTCTCCGCCGTTTCCAAACCGGTCATGCCCGAGCCGATGACGGCGACCCGCTTATCTTGGAGCCGGATGGAACCGTTCAGAATTTCGGTGACGGTGCAGACATGCGGAAGATGAACGCCTTCGACGGGCGGGACGACGGCTTTCGCCCCGGTGGCCACCAAAACGGCATAGGGAGCGAGAGCCTTCACGGACGTCGGCGTTGCCTCGGCATTCAAGCGGATTTCCGCCCCGTTTTGCAGGGCGGCATGCTCGAGATCGGCAAAGCACCAGTTGATCTTTTCCTTTTTGGGAGGCTTGTTGGCAAGCTGCAGCTGGCCGCCGACCGTGGCGTTCTTTTCCAGAACGATGGGTTTGAATCCGCGCTGGCCCAGAATCCCGGCCGCGGAAAGTCCGGCGGGCCCCGCACCAATGATGACCACCACGCGGCCGGCTCCGTTTTTCAAAGGTTCGGCGGTTTCCCGCTCACGGCCAAGGCGCGGATTGACGGCGCATTCCAGCGTCTCGCCTTTGGCGGCATTGGTCAGAAAGGATTCAAAGCACCACAGGCAGCTGATGCAGCGCCGAATGTCCCGTTCGCGGCCTTCGGCGGCTTTTCTGGTCC
>JAQVQT010000125.1 GCA_028701435.1 Smithellaceae bacterium
GTCGGATTTTTCTTCGGGCGGTGCGGTTTGCCGGGCGGGCCGGGCGGAGTCCTCCAGGGAGAAATTCATGTCAAAGGAAAAAAGCGAGGCGCGGATTTTCGCCTTTTTCGCGCCGATCCCCAAAAAGCCGTTGGATCCTTCGGAAATAATTTCGATATTCAGTTTTTCGCGCCCGACGCCGAATTCCCGGCAGGCCTTTTCAATGGCAACATCAATGTTTTTTTCTTCTATATCCAGTGTCTTTTCGCTCATATTGAACTCCGTAGATCCTGTCATGCCGCCAGCTTTTTATTGATGTAGTATTGCTGTCCGATTTGCAAAATGTTGTTCCACAGCCAGTAGATCACCAGTCCCGACGGGAAATTCAAAAAGAAGAAGGTAAAAATCACCGGCATGAACAGCATGATTTTCTGCTGCATCGGATCGCCCATGGCGGGCGTCATTTTCTGGGTGATGAACTGCGTGGCGCCCATGATGATCGGGGTGATGTAGTAGGGGTCCTTTGCCGACAGATCCTGAATCCAGAAGAAAAACGGCGAGTGGCGCAGTTCGATGGAATACATCAGCGCTTTATACAGGCCGAAAAAAACGGGGATCTGGATCAGCATGGGCAGGCAGCCGGAAAAGGGATTGACCTTGTGTTCCCGGTAGAGCGCCATCGTTTCCTGGCCGATTTTGGTCTGATCATTTTTGTATTTTTGCTTCAAGGCCTCGATTTTCGGCTGAAGCTTTTTCATCTCGTTCATGGATTTGTAGCTCATGTTGCCCAGCGGCCAGAAGATGATTTTGATGATCGTGGTCAGGATGATGATGGCAATGCCGTAATTGAGGACAAATCCGTAGAGGAAGTTGAGAATGTAAAGAGCCGGGATGGCCAGCCACTTGAACCACCCGAAATCAATGGCGTTTTCGAGTCCGACGCCCAGACTCTTCAACAGGTCATACTGTTTGGGGCCGAGATACAGCGAGTAGGTAAAAACGCTGTTTTGCCCGCCGGGAATGATTTCCTTGCGGCCCTTCAGGCCGACGGCGACCATGTTGGCCTCGTCGCGCGTCATGACGGCGTTGGTCAGAGACGGGTTTTCCGGGATGAACGACGCGATAAAATACTTGCTTTCAAACGCTCCCCACAGCACGTTCGGGCCTAGAACGGACTGGCCCTGGAGCTTTTTGACTTCCTGCAGTTCGACGCTGCCGCCGACCGAGACAATGGGGCCTTCGTGTCCGTAGCTGTCATCGATTTTCAGGGGATCGACATACTGGTACCAGTTCAACTGCGGAATCTGCGTGATGGGCGTCCCGGTGAGATTGTGAACCTTGATGTCCATGCCGATGGTGTAGCCTGACGGATCAAACGAAAAAATCTTTTCGATCCTGACCTGGTGGTAGGATTTGGAAAACACAAGCTGCTGCTTCTGTTCGGTACCGGTCAGGTCCAGTCTGGTTTGGGCGGTGTCAAAAACCTCATTTGGAGCGACGTCGGCGCCGGATTCGGGGAAGGTCACCGCCAGCGGATAGGGCATGCCTTCACGAACCTCGACCAGTTCAACAAACTCCGGAGTTTTGGGTTTGAGGGGGGCTTTTGTGCCCGTCACCAGCCCCTTGATTTTCGGCCAGATATCCTCGGTGCATTCGCGGCAATCCTGGTAGTAGCCCTTGAGCTTCAGGGATTTCAGGGCCGCGCCGCGTGTGGAGAAAACAGCCGTATAATGAGCGGTTTCCACCGTGATGTCGCGGGAAGGCGCCTGTGGCCCAACCGCCGCTTTCAGTGCGGGCCGGGCCGAAGCCGTTGTCGCCGCCGGTGTGGAAGCCGAAGGAGCGACCGCATCCTGCTGAACCTGTCCGGTGGATGCCTGCGGCGCAGTGCCTTTTGGCGGCACGGGGGGCTTGACAAAAAAGATTTGATAAACCAAAAGAACGGCCAGTGACAGGACGATGGCCAGAATAGTCCTTTTGTCCATGAACATACCTCCCAATTTCTTGTTTACTTGACGGGATCGTAACCGCCGGGATGAAGGGGATGGCAGCGCAGAATTCTCTTCGCCCCCAGCCAGGCTCCTTTGGCCGGTCCGTGCAGCCTGATCGCGTCAATCGCGTATTGCGAACAGGACGGGGAAAAGCGGCAGCAGGGCGCAAAAAAGAATGGAGAAATACAGGCTTGGTACAGACGAATGAGAAAAACAAAGAAATTGACCAAGGTTTTCCTGAACATGCTTTATTTGCCGTCTTTCCGTGAGAAGAGTTCGGTCAATTCCCTGGCTGTTTCCTGATAGGTGAAAGGCGGTATATTTTTTTTGACCATGACGACGACGTCATGTCCCGCTGGAAACAAGTCTTTGTTGCGGCGGAAGAATTCCCGAAGAAGTCTTTTCATTCGGTTGCGAAAAACGGCGTTGCCCGTTTTCTTCGTGACGGTAATTCCCAGGCGTTTGGCTCCGTTCGGGTTGCCGCAGGTTATGAGAGTAAAGAATCGCGAACTTCTTCTGACCCCCTGTTCGTAAATGGTCCGATAACTGCTTTTGCTGGTCACTTTTTCCGCTCTTCGGAAAGATTGCGTTTTCATTACTGAAGAAACCCAACATCCCTTCGAGGCATTCAATAGCGGAATTAAACGGTTAATCTCTTTCTGCCTTTGGCTCTTCTTCGGCTCAGCACCTGCCTGCCGGTTTTGGTCGCCATGCGGACCAGAAATCCGTGGGTCCTTTTTCTCTTGGTATTGGATTTATTCGTTAAATTCTTTTTCATGTTAAACCCCTAGAAGTAATAGGGCATTGGCTAAACCACAGTCACCTTCATTTGTCAAGGTCAAAGTGAAAATCCGAAGCTCTCCCCGGCGCGCTTTGAAGAATCTTCTTTGCTGGTCAGGGAAAAATCTGATGTCGCTGCAACCCTCGTTAGCCTGCCGCGGAAAGCGGACAACTGGCTCGCTTTCGAATGCAACATCGTGGATGACTTTTTTTGTCAAGTGTGCTACGGAGCCACGACCCGAAAAGATTCAGGCAGAGAAAAGCAGCCCCGGCGTCCACTGGCCGCAGGGCGCGGCCTGAAAAAATATCAAAAACAAGGAGTGAAATGATGGCATTAAATCCGTTACTTGATTCAAGAGATCAAAGATTTGTCCTGTTTGAAGTGCTGGAGGCGGACAAATTAAACCAGTATGAAGCGTTTGCTGATTTTGACCGCGACACCTATGAGGCGACCCTGGATCTGGCCGAGCAGATTGCCGTCGAACAGGTTTATCCCGCGAACGCGGACGCCGACAAAACCGGCGCGAAATACGACCCGGCAACCAAAACCGTCAAAGTTCCCGACGGTTTTCATACGGCCATGAAGAGCTACCGGGAAGCGGGATTTTCAGGGTTAAGCAATGGCCCCGAATTCGGCGGCACGGGGATGCCCGAGACGATTTACCGCGCCGTCATGGAGTATTTCTGTTCGGCCGGCGTGGCCTTCAGCTCGTATGATACGCTGAAAGTCGGCGCCTGCAATCTGATGATCCATCACGGCTCCGACGAGCTCAAGAAAACCTACGTCGAAAAAATGGTTGCCGGCCTTTGGGGCGGGACGATGTGCCTGACGGAACCTTCCGCCGGCTCCGATGTCGGCGCGCTGAAAACCCGGGCGGTCAAACAGCCTGACGGCACCTACAAGATCACCGGGCAGAAGATTTTCATTACCGCCGGCGACAATAATCTCTACGAAAACATCATCCATCCCGTGCTGGCGAGAATCGATGGTGATCCTCCCGGAACCCCCGGCATTTCCATTTTCATTGTTCCTAAATTTCACGTCAATCCCGATGGCACTTTAGGCAAGCGCAATGACGTCGTGACCACCGGCATCGAGCACAAAATGGGCATCAAAGGCTCGGCCACCTGCTCGCTTTCGTTCGGCGACAACGATCAGTGCATCGGCTGGCTTTTGGGCCAGGAGCGTCAGGGCATGAAAATCATGTTCCAGATGATGAACGAAGCGCGCCTCGACGTTTCCCAGCAGGGCCTGGGAACGGCCAGCTCCGCGTATATGCATGCGGTGACGTACGCGAAAAACAGACTTCAGGGACAGGACCCGTCCAAAAAAGGCGATTTCACTTCCGTTCCGATTATCCGGCATCCCGACGTGAAGCGAATGCTTCTCTGGATGAAATCACAGGTGGAGGCCATGAGAATGCTGACGCTGCTGGCCGCCTACTCGGCGGATATGGCGCAGGTGAAGAAAGGAACGGAAGAAGGCAGGGAGGCGCAGGGGCTGCTGGATTTCCTGATTCCGCTGTGCAAGGCAGGCAACACCGACCTGGCCTGGCTCGTCACCTCCGAGGCCATGCAGGTTTACGGCGGCTACGGCTACTGTTCGGAGTATCCGGTCGAACAGTTGGCCCGCGACTGCAAGATTCTGGCGATTTACGAAGGAACCAACGGCATTCAGTCCATGGATTTGACCATGAGAAAGCTCCTCATGAACCCGGAGATGTTCAATTTCAGGGTTTTTAAAAAGCGCATCGCGCAAACGGCCGAGAGAGCCAAAGGAATCGTTGATGAAAAATACATCGCCATCGTGAAAGCCGCGGTGGAAAGAATGGACGAAACGGTTCAGATGCTCGCCAAAATGCGGGATGACCGGAAGATCGTCGACATTCTGGCGATGGCCCAGCCGCTGCAGCAGGCCATGCGGATGGTTGCCCATGCCTGGATGCACCTGTGGTCCATGACCGTGGCCATTCCCAAACTCAAAGCGCTTGCGGGCGATCTCGCACTGGAAGCCGTTGTGAAAGACAATGCCGAAGCGGCCTTCTACTGTGGGAAAATCCTTTCGGATCAGTTCTACATCGGGACGGAGTTAAAGCACCTTCATGGCTATCTGGACTACATCACGACAGGAGAACCGGCCATCGTCAACGGCTGTTCGGAAGAGATCTTTACCGGGGCGCTGCCCCAGTAGACCGGCGGCGGTCCCAACGCAAGGCTGGTGTGGTTCCCGGTGCATGGAAAATGCCCCTGAACGCGGATGCGCCGAGGGGCATTTTTTTAAGGATCGGCCGAAGAGTCGGGCCGTAAATACCTGTAAATATGAAGCTAATAAGGCATTGAAAAATAATCGGAAAATAATGCAATTTCTTCTTGACAGTTTTGTTCATAGGGAGTAGAAGTCCACTTCTGTTCGTCAGAGATGTGCTTGAAGGTTAGTTGATCTTTTCAACATGTTTACCGATGGTATCAATCTTCGTTGTCGGATGATTCCTGTTTCCTGACAGAACAAAATTGAAATTTAAGCTTGACAGGAAAATCAAATTGATTTATGTGTCACAGCTCGTTTCAAGAAGGCTCTTTGGAAATTGAATAGTGGGAAAAGAAATTTGTGGGTCCTATTAATTTATTGAAGTATCAAGCGAGTTCATAAGGAAGATTTATCTTCCTTTACAGGATTAAAACTGGAGAGTTTGATCCTGGCTCAGAACTAACGCTGGCGGCGTGCCTAACACATGCAAGTCGTACGAGAAAGTTGGCTTCGGCCGATGAGTAAAGTGGCGCACGGGTGAGTAATGCGTGGATAATCTGCCCTTTAGTTGGGAATAACGTACCGAAAGGTGCGCTAATACCTGATAATACTGCATAACTACTGTTGTGTAGTCAAAGAAGGCCTCTGTTTACAAGCTTTTGCTGAAGGATGAGTCCGCGTACCATTAGCTGGTTGGTGGGGTAATGGCCTACCAAGGCTACGATGGTTAGCTGGTCTGAGAG
>JAQVQT010000126.1:0-2865 GCA_028701435.1 Smithellaceae bacterium
TCCGTCGTCGATGCCTGCGCGCACTGCGCCTTTTCGGATCAAGCCGTCACGTTCGAGGAGGGTGAACTCCTGCGCGTCGTCTCGCTGGCGCTGCAATGCCCCCTCCCGCCGTTTATCCAGCCGCCGCCCCTGCCCCCTGCCGCCTGATTCAAAGAGTTTCTGAAGCTTTCGAAGAGCTGAATTTTTTTAAAAGATTGCCAAGACCTATGGGCTGTGTTAAAGCCTGCGCATGTCCATCTGGCAAAAGAAAAGCAGGATATTGATCACGTGCCCGAAGGGGGTCGTTCCTTATCTAAGGGCGGAAATCGAGGAGCTGGGGTTCCCCATCCTGCAGGAAATCGACACGGCCGTTTCCACCGAGGGAACCCTGACGGACACGATGGTTTTAAACCTGCAACTGCGCACGGCCCAGCACGTTCTGTATCAACTGCAAATCTTCAAGGCCCTCTCCGCCGGCGCCCTATACGAACGCCTGAACGCCATTCCCTGGGAAACCATCCTGCACGACTCCGGCTCAGGTGCGTACGTCTGCGTCACCTCCGTGGTCGATCACCCGGAAATTACCGATTCGCGCTTTGCCAACCTCAGGGCCAAGGACGCCATCGTCGATCGCATCCGCGAGAAGACCGGCATCCGGCCGGATTCCGGACCGGAAAGAAACTGGGCGGTCATTCATGTGTACTGGCGCAACGATCAGGCCATGGCGTACATCGACACATCCGGAGAGCGGCTTTCGCTGCGCGGCTACCGAAAGATTCCGCTGGCGGCGCCGATGCAGGAAACGCTGGCGGCCGCTCTCATCAAGGCCACGGGATGGCAGGGCCGAACGCCGCTTGTCAACCCGATGTGCGGCAGCGGCACCCTCGCGATCGAGGCGGCCCTGATGGCGCTTCACCGAGCGCCGGGCCTGGGCCGCGGCAATTACGGCTTTATGCATATCAGAGATTTCCCCTATGAATCCTGGCAGGAGCTGCGCAGAAAGGCCCGCAACGATTCTTTAAAAACCCTTCCGTCAACCATCATCGCTTCGGACATCGACCCGCGGGCGGTGGAGGCCGCGCGCTCGAACGCGCAAACCGCGGGCGTTGACCGCCTGATTGAATTCAAGGTCTGTTCCTTTGAAAAAACACCCACGCCGGGAGGAAGGGGCGTCATCGTAATCAATCCGCCCTACGGCGAACGGCTGGAGCCTCTAAAGATCAAACCGACGCGATCCGAGCGAAAAAAGGAAATCGCGCCGGGGCAAAAAGTCATCCTTCGCAAGGCTGCCGACATCGTTCACAAGAGCGGCGGTTCCACCACCCTTCAGCGCCTGGAAGCCCTTTACGAAGGCTGCGGCGACTGGTTCAAAAGTATCGGCCGGGGTTATCTCGGCTATATTTTCACCGGCAATCTGGAGGTGATCAAGAAAGTGGGCCTGCGCACAAAGCGCCGGATGCCCTTTTACAACGGGGAAATCGAATGCCGGCTGCTGGAATATGAACTCTACGAAGGCAGCAGAAAACAAAAATACACCCAAGAACAACCGGATCATGCGGATATCCCGTAGCGGTTGGCTCTGCATGCACATTTCGACGGGTCTGACGACCCGCACCGCAGCGATTATTCTTTCTCTTTTTTCTTCGCTTCTTTCTTGCGGGCTTTGGCCATCGCCTTCAGCGCTTTTTTATCCGGCGCGATTACCGGCTGGTAAACGGAATCCGGCGCAGGGACTCCGGCCGGCAAACTCGGCGTTTCCCGCACAGGGCCGGAAAGACTGATGTCCCGCACAGCACCCGCGTTCAAGGTTTTCCGCTCTTCCGGTTCTTGCCGGTCGGCCGCCACAGGATTCTTTTTCGCTCGGCGAAGGCGGAGCTTGTTCGCTATGGCTTCCGCCATCATCCGGCCGAACTGGCCGATAAATCCCGCAATCAGAACCAGAACCACCCACTTGAGCACCGACCAGGTGCTGATGTAATCCAGAATGTCCGTCATGAAGGAAACTTCCTTTCCGGCAGGACCTGGAGCGGCGAGCCCTCTTACATCCATCCACGGAACAAGCCCTGCAGGGTTCTTATACAGGAAAACATACGGCCCTGACAAGGACTGTTCTGCTCCAGCCGAAGGTTGAATTCGTTCAACCGTCGTGGTACAAGTTGCGCCGAATCCATAATGAACATAAGGATTGGGAGAGGTTCGATTCATGCACAAGGCCATCGCGATACTGGTTGCGCTGCTCTTCATCGCCTCGATTGCCGCCTGTACACTGCCGTCTCTGCAAAAAAAAGATGAGAGGGTTGCCGCGGCGCTGGCCGATCCTCAAGCCTCCTTTTTTGAAGCCTCCCGCAAAGGAGACATCGCCATGGTCATGCGCCTGATGGAGGAAAAACGCATCGACGTCAACCAGACGGACGCTTACGCCTGGACAGGCCTGATGTACGCCGTTCAAAACGGCCACATCGGACTGGCAGAATATTTTCTTCTTCAAAAATCGCAAATCAACCGGCAGGAGAAGGACGGACTGACGCCGCTGATGATTGCGGCAAACGAACGGCAGCCGGACGTGGTGGATCTGCTGCTGGCGTTCGGCGCGGATCCACTGGCGCAGGACAAACACGGCTACACGGCGTTGATGTGGGCCATATACAACAAGAGCTGGGACTGCATTCCGCCCCTGCTGGCAACGGGAAAGGGCCTCGACCTGCAAAACGGCTTCGGAGAAACGGCGCTGCATCTGGCGCTCGACTACCGCTGCTCCGACATCGCCGCAATGCTGATCCGACGCCACGCCAATGTGAACCTGAAAGACGGCAGAGGCAGAACTCCGCTGCATCTGGCGGCGGAAAAGGGCGACGAAGATAATATCCGGCTTTTGCTTGCCGAAGG
>JAQVQT010000126.1:2965-5737 GCA_028701435.1 Smithellaceae bacterium
GCGCCGAATACACGGCCACCGGCGTCAATCAGGACGCTTTCATGCTGTATCTGCCCGAGGGTCGCTACCGGCTTATTGCCGTGACGGACTATGATCACGACGGAAAGTATGAAAAGGATGAAGTTTCCGGCGTCTATGGATTACCAAGCCAGGTGCGGAAAATTGACGTCCGGGAGGGCGAACTGATCACCGGCGTGGAGATTCGGACCGCATCGGCCGATGAACGACCGGTCCGGCTGCCCCGGGAGTGCCGCTGGAAAATCGAGGAGCCCATTATCCGGCAGGCAACCGGCAACGGCGATCTTCTGAAAATTTACCATGAATATTTTTCTTTGGAAAACGCCCAGATTGGCTACTGGAATCCGTCGTCCTTCATGAAAATGTTCGGCGCGCATATCTACATGACCCAAGCCTACGATCCCCGGAAAGTACCGCTTCTCTTCGTGCACGGTACGGAGGGAACGCCGCAAAACTGGATCTACTTTTATATGCGTCTGGACCGCGACCGGTATCAGCCCTGGTTCTTTTATTATCCTTCGGGAATCCGCCTGAATCTGGCCGCGGCGCTGCTTCAGGAAGAACTGCGAGAGCTTCATGAAAAATACGGCTTTCAGAAAATGGCCCTTGCCGCGCACAGCGTCGGCGGTCTGACCGCAAGATCTTTTCTGATCCGCCACGGATCGGAAGAAAGGCCTCCCTTCATTCGGCTGTTTGCATCCTTCGCCACTCCCTGGAACGGATTCGGACTGGCCGACGCGTCCCAGGTGCTGCCGCACAAAAGCATTCCGGTCTGGCTGGATCTGGGAACGCAAAGTGAATTTATTTCCGCCACCATGAACGCCAAACTGCCTTCCCCGGTCCGCCATTATCTTTTTTACGGCAGAGCCGACAAACTTACGGGAGGAGCGGAGCCGGACAGCCGGGCGGCCGCCGGCTGCGCCGGCGTATATGGATTCGACTGCACGCACGACGGCATCCTGATCGACCGCCGGGTCTATTCCCAATTCAATGCCATTCTGGAAAAGGAGATGTTTTGAGATGAAAATTGTCCGATTTGTTTCCAAGAAACGAGGCATCCTATACGGCGTGTACGACGAGCGCCGGCCGGGTACGGCCGAATCCATTGAAGGAGATCCCTGGAACACGGCAAACAGCGGCGATCGCGAAGAACGGATTGAACAATTGCTGGCGCCCGTCGCGCCCGTCAACATACTCGCGCTGGGCGTCAATTACCGAAAGCACGGTGACGAAATCGCCCTGTCCGTCCCTGTAGAGCCGATCCTGTTTCTCAAAGCCACCAGCAGCGTCACCGGACCCGATCACTCCATCCTGCTCCCCGCCGCCGGACCCGATCAGGTGGACTATGAAGCGGAGCTGGCCGTGGTCATCGGGAAGACGGCAAAAAACATCTCGCCCGCGGAAGCGCCGGAGTATATTTTCGGCTACACCTGCGCCAATGACGTCAGCGCGCGCGACTGGCAATTTGAGCGGCAGAAAGACCAGTGGGCCCGGGGAAAAAGCTTTGACACCTTCTGTCCGCTGGGGCCATGGATCGTCACAAAGGATGAAATCGAAAACCCGGATGATCTGGCGATACGCGCCGTGCTGAACGGAAAGACCCTTCAGGAATCCCGAACGTCGGAGATGATTTTCGACGTCCGGACGATCGTCAGCCGCCTGAGCCGTTCCATGACGCTGCATCCGGGCACCGTGATTCTGACCGGAACGCCGGAAGGCGTTGGATTTGGGCGACGCCCCCCGGTCTTTCTCAAGCCGGGCGATGAGATCCGCGTTGAAATCGAGAAAATCGGAATATTGAGCAATCGGGTAATCGCAGAATCATGAAAATCATTCGCACATGCTGGGTTTCGCGGCGCCGGCTGGCGGCCATCAATCTTTTTGGCGTCGTTTTTGCGCCAAAGGGAGAAACCCTCTCGCCGCGAACGCTCAACCATGAAGCGATCCACACGGCGCAAATGAAGGAAATGCTCTTTGTTTTTTTCTATCTGTGGTATTTTCTGGAGTGGCTTTTCCGGCTTCGAAGAAAAACCAGCGCCTATCGAAGGATCAGCTTCGAGCGGGAAGCCTATCATCATGAGCATGACAAAGATTATTTGAAAAATCGAAAGCCTTACTACTGGATCCGATATTTGTAACAAACGACCGAAAACCGACCAAGGAGCGAATCAATGCAAACCACATGGAAAACCGGCAGTGAAAAAATTTACACGCGCGCCATCGACATCTCGACATGGGAACACGACGCGGAAAGGATTGTCGTCGAGGGCTTTCTTCGGGACGACCGCTACCAGGACACGCACACCATCACCGGAGAAACGTTTCCCCGCGGCACGCTTCATCACATGAGCATTCGGCTGCTGGTCAACAGCTCCACCCTGGTGATCGAAGATCTGGATATGGAGCTGATTTCCGTGCCCCGGGAAGTGTGCCACGAAACGATGGGGTTTCTGGCCCCGGTCAAAGGCATGACCATCGCCCGGGGATTCACCGCTCGCATCAAAAAGCTGGTGGGCGGCCCCAAAGGCTGCGCGCACGTGGTAGAGCTTCTGCTCGCCATGGCTCCTGCGGTCCTGCAGGGCGTCGCCGCCGCCCGGTCGCGCCGTCCTTCCAGCGTGGATGCCGGGCAGTCCAAAATCATCCTCAAATACCTGATCAACACCTGCCACGCCTGGCGGGAAGACGGCCCGTTTGTGAAAGCATTGAAAGCGTCAGGATTATTTCATCCCTCTTGATACGCGCGCCTTTACAATC
>JAQVQT010000127.1:0-2897 GCA_028701435.1 Smithellaceae bacterium
GGATATTGCCGAGGAAGCCGGTCTTTCCACGGGCCTGGTCCACTACTACTTCAAAAACAAGGAAGACCTTCTTTTCAAGCTGCTCAAGGAGATGAACGCCAATCTACGGGACAGCCTGAAAAAGGCGCTAGGCGAGCTCACTGAGCCCAGGGACAAGTTGGTGGCCTTTTGTGAAGAAGCCTTCGCGCTGGTGGACAGGGAAAAGGCCTATTTTTACGTGCTCATCGATTTCTGGGCGCAGATCAATCATGACGCCAGGATTCGCCAGGCGAATATAAAACTTTTTCAGAGCTACCGCGCCGAGATCGCGGCGATCATTCAGGAAGGAGTGGCCAAAGGCGTTTTCACGGTGGAGGATGTGAACCTGACGTCCGTAATCATCATTGCCCTCATTCAGGGAACCATCATCCAGTATGCGATTGACAGCGAGGGGTTCAATTACGGTGAAATCAAGGAGAAGATCAAGGAGCAGATCCTCTCCAGAATTGTCAATGGAAAATAATGCATTAAAGGAGGCATTCATGGAATTCGGTTTTACGGAAGAACAATTAATGTTCAGAGATTCGGTCTATAAGTTCGCAAAAAAGGAAATTGTGCCGCTGGTCGAGGAGGCGGATCTCAAAAGCGAGTTCTCCATGGAGGTGTGGCGGAAACTGGGTGAGATGGGCATCCTGGGTCTTCCGTTTCCGGAAGAACTGGGCGGATCGGGCGCCAGTGTCGAGACCTGCTGCCTGGCCGGCGAAGCCCTGGGCCACGCCGGCGTCGATCAGGGACATCTGCTCGCCCTGGGCGCGCACACCTACCTGTGTGCGGACACGATCTTCAAACACGGCTCGCCGGACCAGTTGAAAAAGTATATTCCGAAACTGGCCAGCGGCGAATGGATCGGGTGCATGGGGCTCACGGAGCCGGGCGCCGGTTCGGACGCCGCGTCCATCACGACCGCGGCGGTCAAAAAAGACGGCAAGTGGATTCTCAACGGGACGAAGACCTTCATTACCAACGCCCCGGTTTGTGACGTCTGCGTTGTGTATGCCACGGTGGACAAGGCCCTCAAACACAAGGGCATTACCGCCTTCATCGTCGAGAGAGGCTTTCCCGGATTTTCCACCGGCGCGCCTTTTCACAAGATGGGCGTGCGGGCATCCACCACCTCCGAAGTGATTCTGGACAACTGTGAGGTTCCGGAAGAAAACCTGCTGGGCGAGGTCGGCAAAGGGTTTGAATACACCCACGAGACCCTGTCCTGGGACCGGAGTTCCCTGCTGGCTCCTTTTGTCGGCGCCCTGCAGTTCGCCATCGAGGTCTGCAGCAAATACTCCCAGGAAAGGGTGCAGTTCGGCCGGCCGATCAACGCTTTCCAGGCGATTCAGCACAAACTGGCGGACATCAAGATTATCAAGGAGGCCGCGAAAATGGTCGTTTACCGCGTGGCTCACGACAAGGATTCCGGCAAGCCTTTGAATCATTTGCATACGTCCGTCGCAAAATCCGTGGTCGGCGACTACGGCATCAAAGCCGCGAGCGACGCGGTCCAGATCTTCGGCGGCTACGGGTTCATCCACGAATATCCGATCGAGCGGTTTTTGAGGGATGTGAAGCTGGCGCAGATCGGCGGAGGGACATCGGAAATGCAGAAATTCATCATCTCCCGCATCCTGAGCTTTATGTAGCCTCAGGCCGGAAGCAGAATAACCAGACATCCATTCAAGGAGAATATGCCATGAACTATGATTTAACACCGGAACAGTTGTCGATAAAGGACAATTTCACGAAGTTTTGCACAAAGGAAATCGAACCGCGCGCCGCGCTGCTGGATGAAGCGTCCCATGAAGAAGTCCCCGGGTTGATCAAGGAAAATATCAAGAAGATGGCCGGCATCGGCTATCTCGGCATCGGACACGAGGAGGCTTACGGCGGCACGAATCTCGACCTGATCAGCCAGGCCATCGCGGGGGAAGCGGTCGCAGCCGCCTGCGCGTCCACCTTTTTATCCTGCGGCGCCTCCAGCGGGCTTTTCGGCATGCCGCTGAGGCTGTTTGGCTCCGAAGAGCAGAAGAAAAAATATCTTCCCGGCATCATCAAAGGGGAAATCATCGGCTGCTTCGGCCTGACCGAACCGGAAGCCGGCTCCGATGCCGCGTCCATCAAGACGACCGCCGTGAAAGACGGGGACCGTTGGATTCTCAACGGAACCAAAACATTCATCACCAATGCCACCATCGCCGACGTGGCGCTCATCTTTGCCTACAATGACCGCGGAAAGGGGCCGGGGGGCGGTGTGACCTGCTTCCTGGTAGAGGCGGGTACCAAAGGATTCAAAGCGGGTAAACCCTTTGACAAAATGGGGTTTCGCGGCTCCCCCACCGCCGAACTGATCCTCGAGGACTGCGAAGTGCCGGACAGCGCCGTTCTGGGTACGGTGGGCAACGGCTTTATCCAGGCGATGATGACGCTGGAATACGGACGGATCGGTATGGCGACCGTTTGTCTGGGCATCGCGTCCAAGTGCCTGGAGCTGGCCAATAAGTATTCCAAGGAGCGGGTCGTTTTCGGCAAGCCGATCAACCGCTTTCAGGACATTTCCTTTAAACTGGCCGATATGCTGATCATGTCCGATACGGCGAGGCTCCTCATTTACCAGGCCGCATGGGCCAAGCAGATCAATCATCCCGAGTCCGCGGTGCTGGCCTCCGTCGCCAAAGTGTGGGCTTCCGAGACCGGAAAGCAGATCTCCGATCTGGCGGTTCAGATTCACGGGGGCTACGGTTACATGAAGGAATACCCCGTGGAGCGCCTCTACCGCGACGCGAGGCTGGGCGAAATCGGCGAGGGCGCTTCGGAGATCCAGCGCATCCTGATCGCCAAAGACCTTCTCCGGAAGCACGCGGCATAAA
>JAQVQT010000127.1:2997-5718 GCA_028701435.1 Smithellaceae bacterium
TACATGAAGGAATACCCCGTGGAGCGCCTCTACCGCGACGCGAGGCTGGGCGAAATCGGCGAGGGCGCTTCGGAGATCCAGCGCATCCTGATCGCCAAAGACCTTCTCCGGAAGCACGCGGCATAAACGTTCAGGCAAAGCAGCCCTCCAGGCGGAGGCATGATTTCATTCGTAAGGAGAAATGCACATGGCCATCGACACAAAATTCATCGGCAAAACCTACCCCTCCTATACCTACGAGGTGGGCAGGGAAAAAATCAAGGAATACGCAAAAGCGATCAAGAATTTCGATCCGCATTATCTGGATGACGATTTCGCCGCAAAATCGAAATACGGCGCGATCATTGCGCCGCCTACTTTTGCCGTGGTTTTCGGCGCCTACCTGATCGAGCCGGTGTTCAACGACCGGGATCTGAACCTGAACATGGCCATGCTGGTCCACGGCGAGCAGGAGCTGGAGTTTTTTGAGGTGGTGAAGGCGGGGGATGCCGTCACCACCGGCGCAAAGATCATCAGCATTCAGAACAAGGAAAAGCTGGATGTCATTGCCGTTGAAGTGCAGTCCAGAAACCAGCACGGCCGGGACGTCTGCCGTGGAATTTATACCTTTGTGGTAAGGAAATAGGAGATATGCGCCATGGCTATTGAAAAAGGACAGACATTCAACGGAAGCGAGAAGGTCGACAAATACCGGCCGATTTACTATGCCGGGGCGTCCGGCGATTTTAACCCGATTCACATCGATCCCGAATTCGGGAAAATGGTCGGGCTGGGAGGGGCGATTCTTCAGGGATTATGCACGCTTGCCTTTGCCTCGAAAACCGTCACCGACTGGGCGGGCGATCCCGGCAAGCTCAAGAGGCTCAAATGCCGGTTCAGCGCTCCGGTGCTGATGGAAGATACGATTTCGGTTCAGGGAACCGTGACGGATGTGCAGTCGGGGCGCGCCAGGGTTGAGCTCAGAGTGGTCAACCAGCAAGGCGTGGAAGTGCTTCAGAAGGTCGAAGCCGAGGTCGAAGCGTAAAGACCGGCCGACCACGGAAAAATTTTCCCGAACGCTTGACAATTGCCCGCAATTGCCATATGAACTTCATCGAAGAATCTTACCGAGCGCTTTTCAGGAGAACTCAGAACGAATACTCGTTCGTAAATAAAAGAAAACAAGGAGGTTTGTATGGCAAGTTTGTGGGTTGACGAAAGGGACATCAAGTTCCAGCTGCATGAGGTTTTCAACATCGGGGAAACGCTCCTGGGCAAGGGTCGTTATACCGATCATGATGTGGATATGTGTAACATGGTGCTGGACCAGGCGCAGAAATTCGCCGAGGTCGAGATCGCGCCTACCTATCCGGACGAAGTTCATCGCAAGCCCGTTGAAGCGGTGTTCAAGGACGGCAAAGTTTTCGCGCCTGAAGCTTATCACCGCCTCTACAAGCTGTATTGTGAAGGCGGCTGGATGACGACGGCGGATTCGCCCGAAGTCGGCGGTCAGGCTTTTCCGTTTATCATCGGGGCGGCCTGCGCCAATATGTTTCTGGCCGCCAATCAGGCGTTTCTCATGTACCCCGGTCTGACCCACGGCGCGGCGCGCCTGGTGGAAGACCACTTCCAGCATTCCCTGCGGGACATCATCCTCGAAAAGATGTATTCCGGTGTCTGGGCCGGCACGATGTGCCTGACCGAACCGGGCGCCGGCTCCGATGTGGGTATCCTGAAAACCACGGCTAAAAAGAACGCCGACGGCACCTACTCCATAACCGGGACCAAGTGCTTCATTTCCGCCGGCGACCATGATCTGACCGAAAACATCATCCATCCGGTCCTCGCCCGCATCGAAGGCGATCCCGCCGGCACCAAGGGCATTTCCATTTTCATCGTTCCCAAGATTCGCATCAACGAGAAGGGCGAGCTGGGCGAGCCCAATGACGTGCAGTGCGGCAACATCGAAAGCAAAATGGGCATCCACGGCAACGCCACCTGTACGCTGAATTTCGGCACCGACGGCAAGTGCATCGGCTACCTCATGGGCGAGGAGCGCGACGGCATGAAGATCATGTTCCAGATGATGAATGAAGAGCGCCAGGGCGTGGGCATGATGGGCGTATCGCTCGCGATGGCCTCCTACCTGCACGCGCTGGATTACGCCAAGCAGCGCATTCAGGGAACCAACATCATCGCCATGGCCATGAAAGACCCGAATGCCAAGGCGGTTCCGATCATCCAGCATCCGGACGTGCGCCGCATGCTCCTCCGGCAGAAGAGCATCACGGAAGGCATCCGTGCGCTGGCTTTTCTGTGCTACTATGCCATGGACCGTGAATTCAACGCCGGCCTGGAACAAAATGAGCAGGACAAAGAATACTGGCACGGCATGATCGAAATGCTCACGCCAATGGTCAAGTCCTACTGCACCGAGCGGGGCATGGAAGTCTGCTCGGACGCCGTGCAGACCTACGGCGGCTACGGCTATTGCCGGGAGTACCCGGTCGAGCAGATGATGCGCGATCAGAAGATCAACCTGATTTATGAAGGCACCAACGGCATTCAGGCCATGGATCTGCTGGGCCGCAAGCTCGGCATGAAAAAGGGCTTGTATTTCATGAATCTCCTGGGGCTGACCCAGGCCGCCGTCGCCGAGGCCAAAGCCAACGACAGCCTCAAGGCCGAAGCCGCCATCGTCGAGGGCGCGCTCAATGCCTGCGCGGAGACCGCCATGGCCTT